>JAIWOE010000217.1 GCA_020217165.1 Desulfovibrio sp.
GTGGACGCCACCAAGTTCACTGAGGTGGGGTACGTGGGCCGCGATGTGGAAAGCATGGTCCGGGACCTCATGGAGTTCGGCGTGGCCATGGTTCGCAAGGAGGAACAGGAGCGGGTGCAGGGCAAGGCGGCGGCCGCGGCCGAGGAGCGCCTGCTGGATTTGCTGCTGCCCCCTGGCAGCCGCGGCATGGACAGTCCTTCGCCCGCCTCCATCAATGACGTGCCCGCCTTTGCCGCGCCCCCGGCCCAGTCGGGAGACATGTCCTCCACCAGGGAAAAACTGCGCGACCTGCTGCACAAGGGCCTGCTGGACGATCGCGACGTGGAAATGGAAATCAGCGTCTCCGGCGGGGGCATGGAAATCATGTCCATCCCCGGCATGCAGAACATGCCCGGCGCCGAGGACATGCAAAGCCAGTTCAAGGACATCTTTTCCAAGGTCTTCCCGCCCAAACGCAAACGCAAGAAGATGAAAGTGAAGGAGGCCTGGGAACTGCTGCTCCAGGAAGAGGCCGACCGCCTCATCGACATGGACAAGGTGACGGATATTGCCAAGGAGCGCGTGGAGGAAAGCGGCATCCTGTTCATCGATGAGATCGACAAGATTGCCTCGTCCAGCCACAGCAAGGGCGGGCCGGATGTGTCCCGCGAGGGCGTGCAGCGAGATCTCTTGCCCATCGTGGAAGGCACGGTGGTGCACACCAAGTACGGCCACGTGCGCACGGACCACATCCTGTTCATCGCCGCCGGGGCCTTCCACTCCGCCAAGCCGTCGGACCTGGCCCCGGAACTCCAGGGGCGCTTCCCCCTGCGGGTGGAGCTCAGCCCCCTGGGCCAGCACGAATTCTACCGCATCCTCACGGAGCCGGAAAACGCCCTCACCAAGCAGTACACGGCCTTGCTGGAAACGGAACGGGTGCGTATTTCCTTCACCGAAGATGCCTTGCAGGAACTGGCCGCCTGCGCCCAGCGCGCCAACGAAGAGACGGAGAACATCGGCGCGCGCCGGCTGTACACCATTCTGGAGCACCTGCTGGCGGATCTCTCCTTCGAAGCGCCTGAACGCGCCGGCGAAGTGATTGTCATCGACCGCGACACCGTGCGCGGCAAACTGACGGACGTCTTGGAAGACCGTGACCTCGCACGCTACATCCTCTGATCCATTCCCCGATTCCATTGTAAAGGACGATCCCATGGAGAAAGGCGCTCGCATTGCGCGCATGCTGATGGAGTCTTTGCCCTACATCCGGCAGTTCCACGGGCAAACATTGGTCATTAAATACGGCGGCCATGCCATGAAGGATGAGGTGCTCAAAAGCGCCTTTGCCCGCAGCATGGTGATGCTGAAGTACATCGGCATCAACCCCGTGGTGGTACACGGCGGCGGCCCGCAGATTGGCCAGTTGCTGCAGAAACTCTGCATCCCCACCACCTTTCGCGAGGGCCTGCGCGTGACGGACCGCGCCACCATGGACGTGGTGGAAATGGTGCTGGGCGGCAAGGTGAACAAGGAAATCGTCAGTCTGCTGAACCTGCATGGCGGCAAGGCCGTGGGGCTTTCCGGCATGGACGGTTGGCTGCTCAAGGTCCGCCGCATGGAGCTGGCCGTGGATCGCGAAAACGCCCCGCCGGAAATCATCGACCTGGGCCACGTGGGCGAGCCCGTGGCCGTGGAAACCGGCCTCATCCGCTCCGTGGAGCGCGACGGCTTCATTCCCGTCATCGCCCCCCTGGGGGTGGATGAGGAAGGCAAAAGCTACAACGTGAACGCAGATTCCGCCGCCGGCGCCATCGCCTCGGCCATGAAGGCCAAACGGCTGATTCTGCTGACGGATGTCCCCGGGATCCTGGACAAGAACGACCACCTCATCTCCAGCCTCACCCTCTCCCAGGCCGCCCTGGCCATTGCCGACGGCACCGTCTCCGGCGGCATGATCCCCAAGGTCAAATGCTGCATGGAAGCCCTGGATGCCGGGGTGGAAAAAGCCCACATTATCGACGGCCGGCTGGAAAACGCCGTGTTGCTGGAACTCTTTACCGCCGGCGGCATCGGCACGGAAATTGTCCGTACCCGCTGAGCAGTGTTGTTGCGACATCCTCGGGGGGCCCTTTCCTTGGAAAGTGTCCCCCACCCTCCTCCCCTTCCCTGTCCCACGTTGCCGCGCGGCACGACCGCACACACGGCACGCACCGAAACCATCGTCCTCCCGGGTCGGAGAGCGCCCATCTGCCGTCTCCTGGCTACAAGCCAGATGACGACTTGCGGGCGGCGGCCTGATTCGCCTGGCGTGCCCGGTCAGTCACGCCCTGCCCCGTCTCACCCGGTCCAGGGGCATCCGATCCAGACTCGGCCATGGTCACTTGGGCCCCGCAATGCGAGCAGACCGGGATCCCCACGCCGACGCCGAAAGGCGGCAGCAGATAGGTCAGCTCATCGTCCTTCCCTTGCCAGGAACACTGGATGCATGAAAAGTGGTAGCCGTGCGAATATGTCATTGTCCCCCAATACCCTTGCGTGCCCGTGGGTGGTTATCATGAGGTAAAAGGGGTTGCCGATGATGTCAACACGAACCCGCCGGGCGTCTTGTGCTGGACGCCGCTTCATGCCATGACCAGAAGCACCATGCGTCCGGCCCCTCGCTTCGCCGTGGCCACACGTGGCTGTCAGACGCATCCACCTTCACCTGCAGACACCGAGGACCAAGATGACCGTTCGACTGCTTGCCGCCCTTGCCCTGGTATTAGCTTGCATGACCATGCCCGCCCACGCCGCCCATAAGGCGTTGCCCCTGGAGCAGGGATTCCAGGACATTCCCTGGGGGGCGGATATTGCCGGCTTCCCGAACCTGGAGCGCATCGGCGTAAAGAACATGGCGGAGTTTTACAGCGACCCATCCAGGTCCTATGTGGTGGGTGGCGTGGCGGTGACGCGGGTGGTGTATGGCGTCACCAAGGGCAAGGTGTTTGCCGTGTATGTGGACCTCCCATCCCAGGAGGCCTTCGACAGCCTCAGGACCTCCCTGGAAAAGCAACTAGGCGTGGACAAATCCCGCCTTGACGGCGCCACCACCGTGTGGAGCTGGCGCAAGGGCCCGGTGCGCGTGAAGCTCAAGCAGGAGCAGACAGGGGCTCGCAAGCTGGCCTTGTATTACGAACCCTTGGCCAAGGATGTGGAACTCTCCATCTTTGAGAAGGACGGCGACGAGACCCACCGTGGCCCCACCACCTGGTTTTCCGTGAAGGACGATTCCCTGCCCACGGCCATCCCCCTGTTGCGGTTTTGAATAGTTACCCAAAATGCATTGATATCTCCATCAATCCATTTCAGAAAGCACCGGACATGCGCAGGAACGGCGGCAAGGCATTGCCTGGAAACCCCTGCTCCTGCTATGTTGTGGCGCACGTCATCCAATCACGCCGTTTTGAGGAGAGTGCGATCATGCGAAATGCCCTGTTGATGCTGGTTCTGGCGGTGGCCGCCCTGGTGCTTACCCCGGCAGCCACTGCCATGGCCCAGTGCCCGCCCGGCCATGTCTGGAGGCAGGGGCGCTGCCTGCCCGTGCCACCACCTCCTCCTCCGCCGCCGCCCCCCCCGCCGCCGCCAATGCTGCCGCAGGGCATGAAAACCGTGGTGGCCAGGTCCCTGAACATCCGCACGTGCCCGGCGCCGGCTTGCCCGGTGGCAGCCGTGGTGCGCCGCGGGCAGCAGTTGCGGGTGGAGGGTTTTGAGAACGGCTTTTTCTTTGTCCGCGTGCCCGGCACCCGCATCACCGGCTGGGCTTCGGCGCGCTTCCTGGCGCCGTAGGCGGCATGCCGCACACACCACACAGCCCCGCTTCGGTAGTCATCACCGGGGCGGGGCTGTGTACATGGGGACCCTCAGCCTGCGAACGCCTGCTATTCCAGGGCGTACTCCACGCGCAGGGCCTCGGGCTGGTCCAGGTGCAGTCCCAGGGAAAACACCCCCGTCCCCTCCAGAAAGACCTTGGCGCCTTGAATGTGCATCATATCCTGGCCGGCGGGCTGGATGTACGTGCCGTTGGCGCTGGTATCCGTGAACACAAACCGATCGCGCACACATTCGATGGTGGCATGCCGGCGGGAGACAAATTTTTGCGGCGCCACCAGGTCATTCCCCTTTTCGCGGCCCATGGTCAGACAGCACGCGGCCTGCTGGCCAAGGACGAACTGCTGCTCGCCAAAGCGAAGCACCAGACGAATGGGGGTCTCTATGGAAGGAGAGGGGGACGCAGTGGTGTGGCGGGAGTGATCAACCATCGTGGTTCCCTTGGCGGTTGCAAGTCTGGCGGCAGGCAGGTGCGGTCAGGCGGAGCATTCCTGGCTTAGTCCACGGTATCATCTTGTTCCTGCAGCAGGATTTTGTCGCTGCCTGCGGTTTTGGTCAAGGCGGCATGGTAAATGGGCTCAATTTCTGCCTCAGGCACGTTTTCAAACAGGCAGCCGATGGTCTCGTCATCAATGCGAACCACCTTGGCCGCCAGGCCCTTGAGCAGAAATTTGTAGCCTTCGATGAGGTCAAAGAGAATGATCCGCCCCAGCTCGAATCGCCAGCCCAGGTGGTATACGCCAATGCTCTTTGGCGTGATGTCCTTCACCGGGAATTCACGCAGGCTGTCTTCATGCAGGATGCGGATGGACACTGTGGCCGCCCGACAATTGCAGCGTCGGTCGTGGCCGGGCAGCTTCTGCGCGGCTGGGTCCAGCACTTCCTCCATGGCTTGCAGTCCTCGCCTGACGCTAAACACCTCGCCGCAGGTGGGGCACTTGACGCTTCTGCTCAGCAATTCATCGACAACGGCATGATGTTGCATGGGCATCTCCTCGCATGCGCATCTCCTCGCGTGGCTCGCCAACGGCTACAGAGGCGCAGGGCATCCTCCCGAGTCATGATATCGCACTCTGGCCCAAAGCAAAAGAGGCCAGACACAAAATCAGGGTACGGCTCTTGCTCTTCTGCTGTGCAGGAACCACCGGCCGGCAATTCGTGCCGCCCTTTTTCACGCTGAGGCATGCGCATGAAAAAACGATCGTATTCAAGAATGATACTGCGATATGGCCTGGAAGCCCTGTGCTGGCCCCTGGCCTGTGTGGCCTGCATGCAGGGCTTTGTGTCCCTGGGGATGCTGGACGGACAGGGATGGAAGGAAACTGTTGCCCTGTGGAACCTCAGCGCCAGACACCTGGAAGCCCAGGCAGCCTCACATTTTGACCAGATGCTGCGGGACAAGGTGGATCCCGTGCTGATGGCGGCGGCCCAGCAGGCCGAGGCGCGGCTGAACACGTCCCTGGCAGGCTCTAAGGCCAGTGCGCCTGGTATCACCCAGGCCCGGCCCGCGCCAGCGCCAGCCCTGCCACGGCGGGAAGAGGCGGCGCCCCCCCTGCCTTCGCCCGTCATGACTGGCTCGCCAGGCACACCCGTGGCGCAACAACGCCACAGGGCTTCGCCCGTGGGCTGGGAGCTGCGGGCGTTCTGAACAGTCTTTTCGCAATCGAAACGGGCCGGCAGCTCCCGCAGGATGTGCCGGCCCGATGCCATACTGTGCCCGGCGGCTACTTCTTGAGCCAGGGCATCATGTCCCGCAGGCGACCGCCCACTTCCTCGATCTCGTGGCGGGCGCCAATGCGACGCAGGGCCTGGAAGTGCGCCCCGCCGGCCTTGTTCTCCAGGATGAACTCCTTGGCGAACACACCCGTCTGGATTTCCTTGAGAATCTGCTTCATCTCCTGCTTGGTCTGTTCCGTCACCACGCGGGGGCCACGGGTGAGGTCGCCGTACTCGGCGGTATCGGAGATGGAGTGGCGCATCTTGGCCATGCCGCCTTCGTAGATCAGGTCCACAATGAGCTTCACTTCGTGCAGGCATTCAAAGTAGGCGATTTCAGGCTGGTAGCCTGCTTCCACCAGGGTTTCGAAGCCAGCCTGGATGAGGGCGGAAAGCCCGCCGCAGAGCACCACCTG
>JAIWOE010000218.1 GCA_020217165.1 Desulfovibrio sp.
TCGGCGATGGAGAAGCAGCCGGGTTCCGATTTGACCAACCAATGCGCCATGGTGTTTCCTCCCGGATGATTCAGGCCCCGCTGCCATGGCAGACGGAATCCACCCGGTTGCGGCCCTGCTCCTTGGCCTTGTACAGGGCGGCGTCCGCCCGTTTGAGCACGTCATCAAAGGATTCCCCGGGCTGGTGCGTGGCAATGCCAAAGCTGGCGGTAAAGGGGATTTCCGTCTTGCCGTACAGCACGGGGAGGCAGGCAAAGTGGCTGCGGATGCGCTCGGCCACGGAACATGCGTCCTGGCACTGGGTTTCCGGCAGCAGCACGGCAAACTCTTCGCCGCCGTGGCGGGCCAGGGTATCATAGAGGCGCAGGCAGGAGGCGGCGCGCAGGGCGGCCTGGCGAAGGATTTCGTCCCCGGCGTCATGACCAAAGGAGTCATTGATGCTCTTGAAGCGGTCCAGGTCGAACAAAATGAGGCTGAAGGGCACCCCCGAACGCTGGCTGCGTCCCAGCTCCTGGGCGCCCAGCTCAAAGAGCCTGCGTCGGTTGCAGATTTTGGTCAGGCAGTCGGTGGAAGCCATTTCCCGCAGCTGTTCATTGGCCTGCTGCAGTTCGGCGGTGCGCTCCGCCACGCGGCGTTCCAGGTCTTCATTGGCCAGGGTCAGTTGCTCGTTGGCGGCCAGGAGCTTTTCGTAGAGCAGCACGTTGGTGAAGCTGGCGGAAATCTTGGTGGCAAAGAGTTCCAGCAGGCGGCGATCGTCCTTGCGCAGGGGGCTGCGCTGCAGGGCCAGGGCCGCCACCTCGTTGCCATCCTCTGCCCGCAGGTACAGGGTGGTGGCGTTGTCCAGATAGACGTTTTCCCGCCGCTCAAAGGCGGTGTGGATGGCCTCCCGGATCTGCGGATCTTCCAGGGCGTCCAGGGAGGCGCGGGCCAGGGCGGCAAAGCGTCCCGCACCGGCGATGATGGTGGGGGGCGCGCCATCAGCCTTCTGCAGGCAGATGACGCCTTCCGGCTTCTGTTCCAGCAGGGAACAGACCTGCAGCAGGGCGCCTTCGGCGAATTCGGCCATGGAGACCATTTCCATGAGCTGGTCCGAGGCGCGGATGATTTTTTCCAGCCCAGCCCGGTTGGCCTCAATGGTGATGATATCCCGATACGAGCGCAGGGCCGCGATGAGGGTGGTGAAGAGCTTCTGGGTGGTGAGCTCGGTCTTGGCCTTGTAATCGTTGATATCGTATTCCACAATGACGCGTTCTTCCGGCGCCTGGCCGGGCTGGCCGGTGCGCAGGATGATGCGCGTGGCCCGCAGGCCCAGATCCTCGCGGATTTTCTTCGTCAGACGCAGGCCGGCATCCTCGGTTTCCATGACCACATCCAGCAGAATCACAGCAATGTCCTGTCGCTGCCGCAGCAGGGCTTCGGCTTCGGCGGCGGAATAGGCGCTCAGGAGTTGCAGGCGGCGGTCCTTGTAGGTCACCTTGCGCAGGGCCAGGCGGGTGACGGCGTGCACCTCCGCATCATCGTCCACGATGAGCACCGGCCAGCCTTCGTCCAGGGGCAGGCGGGCGGGGTCCGTGGCGGCGGGCTGCTGTTCCGTGGCCGGGGATTGTTTGGAGGCAAAGAGAAACTGCGTCATGGGTCACGCTCCATCCACACGCTGCCTGGTGTGGCGCAGGCCGATGGCTTGTCAGGCGGCGGCGGGTGAGGGGAAAGTGATGGTAAAGGTTGTGCCTTGGCCTTCGGCGCTGGCCAGGGCAATGCTCCCTCCCAGGGAATTCACCACCAGGTTGTAGACGATGTGCAGACCAAGCCCGGTGCCACCCTGGCCCCGGCGCGTGGTGAAAAAGGGATCGAAGGCCCGGCGGCGCACGGCCTCGGGCATGCCGGCGCCGTTGTCCTCAAACACCAGGGTCAGGGTGTTCGTATCCGCGGCGTGTGGAGGGGCGGGCAGGACGCGAATGCGCATGGTTCCCGGGTGTTCCGGAACGTCAGGATCCCCGGAGGCACGGAAGGCATGATTCAGGGAGTTCATGACCAGATTGCTCACAATCTGGGCCAGGGCGCCGGGATTGCACACCACCGTGAGCCCTTCCGGACACTCCACCTCCAGGGCGTGGGGGGTGCGTTTGAGCTGGGGCCGCAGGCTGAGGACAAGATCGTCAAGATACTCCTTGAGATCAATGGCCCGCAGCTCCTGCACGCTTTGGTCGGCAGCCACCTGCTTGAAGGAGCGGACCAGATCCGCCGCGCGGGTGCAGTTGGCCACCATGAGCCGGGTGGCCTCGCTGGCGTCGGCAATGAACTCGGCCATCTGCTCGGCGGTGAGGGTTTGGTCGTCAAAGGCACGGCCCACCTGGGCCACGTCCTTGTCCAGCTGGGAGGCCGCCGTGAGGGCCACGCCCAGGGGCGTGTTGATCTCATGGGCCACGCCGGCCACCATGGAGCCCAGGGAGGCCATTTTCTCCTGCTCCTGCAGGGTGGCGTGGGCTTTTATGAGTTCTTCTTCCGCCTCGATGTGTTCGGTTTCGTCCAGAAAAACGCCGTTGATCACCAGCCGGCCGGCGCCTTCCTGCTCCAATGGTTTCACCCGGGCCCGGATGCGCACCCAGCCTGCTTTGCCGGCCAGGTCGTGAACCGACTCAGGTGCTCCCAGCGGGGCGGAGAATCCAGGGCCTGTTGGAGGGAGTCCAGGAAGGCTGCGGAGGGCTGCATCAGATCAGCAATGCGGTCCAGGGTGGCCAGTTCCGGACTCAGTTTGAACAGTTTGCTTAGACGCTGGCTGATGAAGGTGAAGCGGAACCGCTGGGCAAGGGCGGCGGCGGAATCAACTTCCTCCAGGCGAAAGAGCACCCCGGGCACGCTGGCGGCCATGTCCATGAGCTGGCTGCGGCTTTCCTCCAGGGCGCGGGCGGCGGCCACAAGGTCAGAAATATCCCGCCACTCCACCAGAATGTATTCCACGTGGTCATGCTCGAAGATGAGGGGCTTGACGCTCACCTCCACGGGAAAGGTCTGTCCACGGGCATCCACATTCTGGCTCTGGAACCGGGAAGGGCGGCCGGCCAGGGCATCCATGACGGCCTGGCGGGCCTTCTCTGCCTCCCGGGGCAGGCGCCACCAGGCAGGCTGCCAGAATTCCAGCCCCAGCACGGCGGCGCGTGCGGCATCAATGCGCTGCAAGGCCGCCTGATTCACCTTGAGGATATGGCCGGCAGGGGTGAGCAGGGCCACAAACTGGTTGGCGTTTTCGAATACGGCCACCAGCATTTCTTCGCTGTGCCTGTGCGCGGCCTGGCACCGACGGGCGCGGGAGGCGAACAGACCCAGAAAAAAGAGCAGCGCCACCAGCAGCACATCCGCAAGGATAATGCCCGTCAAGGCCTTGCGGGCGCCCTGGGACCAGGAGCGCATGGCGGCGTCATAGGGCTGCTCCAGGCGGGCCGTGCGGTGGATGTCGGCATGGGTGGCCACGAGGGGGGGGCGATCAGGAGCGGAGGGGGCTGGGTCTTCGGCCTGCACCAGCAGGCGATCCCCGGCAAGGTGCTCCAGGGTCAGGGTTGCCTGGGGTGGCAAAAGCTGGTGCAGGGCATCCCGGGCCTGCACCGGAGGAAAAGCGGCGAGGTCCAGCAGGCGGGCCCGGTCCACCAGGGCCAGCAGGGCCTGCTCCAGGCGGCGCTGGGCCTCGGCTTCGGCCTGGGCGCGCCCCTGGCGGTAATGCGTGATGAAAAAGCCGTTGAGCAACAGCACAAACACCCCGGCAAACAAGGCGATTTGCAGAGCGTGCCTGGAAAAATGCATGCGGAATCGGGGTGGGGTGTGGCTGTCGCCGGCCATGAGGGGCATCGTCGTTGATGGTGAAAAACAGAACGAGCAGAATTCAACCGCGCGCAGTGTGTACCATGCCCCCTGGTGGAGGTCCAGGGGCCAGACGTCACATTTTTGTCATAACTGTTATCAATGATTGGTATCGGTCAGACCGGGGCAGGGGACGTGCTAGGCGATGGCGTCCAGAACCAGGTGGCTGGTGTACCCCAGCACGGCCGCAGCTAACCAGGGGAGCATGGCTTGCCAGGGGAGTTGGTAGAACCACCAGGGCAGGGCGCAGATACTGGCGGGAATGAGCAGGGCCGCCCACCACCGATGGGTGAAGCCCCGGTGCCTGGACACGGCCGGCAACATGGCCACGAAGCCGAGGATGGCGGCCCACTTGTATCGTTCCTGCACCATGAGGACGATATCCACCACCAGCAGCAGGGCGTAAAACAGGTGCTGCCCTTTGGAATTGGTGTCCACGTCGGGGAAGATGGCGGCCAGGAGTCCCACCACCATCAGGGCCGAAGCCGTGAAGGGGTCGAATACGGCCAGCCCGTAATGATGCGTGATGGCCAGTGCGCCGCCCACCGCGATGCCGCCGCCGGCGAGATGCAGTTTGTATCCTGGCATGTACAGTTGGAGTTGCAGTGTGGCAGAAAGACTGCTCCACCTTCCCCGCCAAGCAGGCAAAGTCAAGGAGTTTGGCAGGATGATTTGTTTCACGTGAAATATCTTGTTAGAATTATTATAGAAAAAAATGTTGATAGGATGGGTTTGGGTTGTGGATTGTTGGTTTGGGTTGGGCAGGGTTGGGTTTGGTTGAGAACGTCGAGGCTCCTCCCTGAAATGCGTACCTCGGTTACGCAACTGTAATATTGTGGTGGATTCTCCTGGCATTTCAGCACGGACGGGGCTGCAGCAGTCTCGTCCAGAACGACATCGGGCATGTGAAAGTCTTGACAAGGGCGCAATGCCGACATACCTGATCCGGAACTGAAGGGGAGTAGCTCGCTCAGCCAGGGTCAACAATACTGGCGCCGCATTGTGGCGCTTGGTCCTGGCGTCGGCACGAGCCGATGAGCCAGACCTTCAGCATGATGAACCATCATGCTGGAGGTGCGCCCCGCAAGCCTCCAGCCCACCAGGGACGCCGGTCCACATGTCCGACGTATCCCGACGTTCCATTGTACTGGAGGTCCAATGCTTCGCTCCGTCCGTGTCCCCCTGTCCCGCAGTGCCGCCACCCTGGCGCTGATTCCGTTCCTGGCATTCGCGTTGGTGCTGACCACCGTGGACTTCTCCGACGCCAAACGCGTGGGCGGCGGCAGATCCTTCGGCAGCAAGCCATCGTACAGCAACAGCCAACCGGCCGCGCCCCAATCCCCCTCTGCCCAACGGCAGGCCGCCGGCCCTCAGGGCCAGCAGCAAAACCAGGCCGGCCAGGCAGCCCAGGCGGGTCAGGCGGCCAAAAAGCCCGGCCTGCTTTCCGGCGGTCTTGGCGGTATGCTTGGCGGCATGCTCATGGGCGGGCTTCTGGGCGGCTTGCTCTTTGGCGGCGGGCTGGGCGGCTTTGGCGGCATGCTTGACCTGCTGCTGCTGGGGCTGGTGGCCTTCATGGCCTTCCGCTTCTTCCGCAACCGCAAGGCGGCCCGGGATAACGCCATGGAACCCGCCATGGCCACTGCCGGCGCTTCCGCCCGCAGTACGGCATATGAAGCGCCTTCCCAGGCCCCGCAGCATGGCGGTGGCGGCGGCTGGGGTGCGCTGCAGGATCAGTCCTCCCAGGCCCCCGAAGGGCCGGCCATGCCTCCTGGCGTGGACGAAGCCTCCTTCCTGGAAGGCGCCCGCATGCTCTACAACCGGCTGCAGGCCTCCTGGGACAAGCGCGATCTGGCCGACATCCGCAGCTTTACCAGCGACGAGGTCTATAGCGAGATTGCCCGCCAGGCCCAGGAAGACCCCACCCCCGGGACCACCGAAGTCCTGTACCTGGACGCCAGGGTGCTGGAAGTGCGCCGGCAAGGCTCCGAAACCGTCATTGCCGTGCTGTACGACGCCATGATGCGTGAAGAGCGCGATGCCGAGCGCCCTTCCCAGGTGCGGGAAGTCTGGCACTTCTGCCGGGACGAATCCCTGGCCAATCCCGAATGGA
>JAIWOE010000219.1 GCA_020217165.1 Desulfovibrio sp.
TGAGCCTGGACACCACCCTGGCCGACGACTCCACCACCACCCGGCTCGACGTGCTGCCCGCCCTGCAGCCCAGTATCGAAGACACCCTGGCGCGGGAGGAAATCTCCATTGCCCTGCAAGGGCACCTGGAACGCATCCTGCCCAAGCTCTCGGACAAGGAGCGGGACATTCTGGAACAACGGCTGCTGGCGGATTCCCCCGTCACCCTGCGGGAAATTGGCGAGCGCTACGGCATCACCCGGGAACGCGTCCGGCAGCTGGAAACCCGCCTGCTGCATAAACTGCGAGTGCATCTTACGGATAATATAGACGACTTTTCAAACGATTGGATCGTGCGCAGCGAATAGGCTCGCCGGCGTCCCCTCCATCATTATTTTAAGGTTACGTGAGGACCGCACCGTCCATGCGCCGTCATACCACCCTGCCGTTCTGCAGCGTCCTGCTGGCCTGCTGCCTCATGCTCGCCGCATGCGCCACCACGTCCAAGTATCCTGCCGGCGCCGCGGCCGGTGGCTGGAAACTCTCCAAGGAAGCCCAGACCACCTATTATTATCTGCTGCTGGAGGAAGCCCGCCGCCAGCAGAACGCCACCCTGGGCGAGCAGGCGGTGCTGGAGCTCCTGAGCCTGGACGACTCCCCCCAGGTCTTCATGGAATGCGCCAATTTCTTCTGGCAGGCCGGGGATGCCCCCCGCACCCGCATCCTGGTGGAGGAAGGCCAGCGGCGGCATCCGGACAATCTGCAGCTGCAGTTGCTGCTCTCCCAGCTCTACCTGGCCGAACAACGATACGATGAGGCCCAGGTGTTGCTGGAGCGGTACCTGGCCCGCAATCCCGCAGACCTCATCGCCCGCGCGGAGCTGGCGAACATGCTGCTGCAGGCCGAGCAGCACGAACAGGCCCTCGCCCTGCTGGATCAGATTCCGGCCAGCATCCCCGCCGACAAACGCCCCCGGGAGATGGACTACCTGCGCGCCAAGGCCCTCACCGGCCTAGAACGCTACAAGGAAGCCCTGCCCATTCTCCAGACCCTGCTCAAGGAAGATCCCGAATTCCTGGAGGCCTGGGCCGAGCTGGCCTATGCCTACGAAGCCATGGAGGATTTCAAGGGTGCGGAGCAGACCTACCTGAGCATCATGGAGCTGGGCGAACCCAGCCGGGAGCTCATCCTGCGCCTGGCCGAGGTGAATATCAAACTCGGCAAGCCCAAGCAGGCCCTCAAATTCGTGGAAATGGGCCCCCAGGAACTGCCCACCTTCCTGCCCGTGGCGGGATTTCTGCTGGACGCCAGCATGTTCGACGAGGCCGAGGCCTTCATTGATCAGGTGCTGGCCAGGCACCCGAACTTCAAGGAGCTCTTGTTCCACAAGGCCCTGGTGTACTACGAAGGCCGCAAGGATAGCGCCAAGGCCCTGGAATGCCTGCAGCAGATTCCTGAAAACAACCGCTTTCACGAGCGCAGCCTGCGGTTTTCCATCCACCTGCTCTTTGAGGCCGGCCGCGCCGATGAGGCCCTGGCCCTGGCCCGGCAAAGCCGCGCCCGCTATGCCGATGTCAGCGAGTTCTGGCTGCTGGAAGCCCGGCTGCTGCAGGAATCCGGCCAGGCGGACAAGGCCCTGGAACTCCTGCGCCAGACCCAGGAACGCTGGGGCGACGATACCGAGGTGCTCTTCACCTATGGATTGATCCTGGAACGGGCCGAGCGCCACGCCGAAGCCTTTGCCGTCATGGAACGCATCCTGACCCTGGAGCCGGACAATCCCGACGCCCTCAACTATGTGGGCTACACCCTGGCAGACAAGGGCGAGGACCTGGACCGCGCCCGCACCCTCATCGCCAGGGCCCTGGAGCTCAAGCCCGGCAACGATTTTATCATCGATTCCATGGCCTGGGTGCAATTCCGGCTGGGCCATGTGCAGGAGGCCTGGAGCCTCATCCAGCAGGCCGTGGTGAACCCCAAGGGTCAGCCCGTGGAAGATCCTGTCATCTGGGAGCATTACGGGGATATTGCCCTGGCCCTCGGCAACAAGGCCGAGGCCCGCAAAGGCTACGAGAACGCCTTGCGGTACGAGCATAAGAAACCGGAGACCATCCGCAAGAAACTTCAAGCCTTATGAACATCCTTCCCAGACGCTCCCCGGCTGGCCGCGTTCCCTGGAAGCTCCGGCCCTGGCGGGTTTTTCTGCTGGCTGGTTGCCTGCTGTGCGCTGCCTGCGCTCCCAAAACCCCTGCCCCGGATCTGCCGGAAGCCGATCTGCAGGAACGCATGGCCGCCACTTGGCGCGCCTTCCGAGCCAAGGGCGAGCACGCCAGGGCCCCCGCCTTCTCCGCCACGGCCTCCCTCAATTACGCCGGTCCCAAGAACAAACACCGGGTGGTGGCCAAACTGTGGGGCAATGCGGTCCTCCCCGTCCGCCTGGACCTGCAGGCCGGCGTGGGCGCCATGGTGGGGCACTGGCGGGAAGGCCCGGAAGGCTTCCTCATCTACATCCCTGGCAACAACGCCGCCTTTCGCTTTGAGGATGCCCTGACGGGGATGGCCACCTTTGGGCTGGCCCTGCCCCTGGACCTTCAGGATCTCGGCCGCCTGCTCATGGGTGACTGGAACGCCCTCCTCCCCCAGGATTATGACACCGCCCAGCCCCAAGGCGACGCCAATGCCCCCGTGCGGTATGGCTGTTTCACCCCCCGCGGGGCCATTGCCCTGACCCTGACCGCCCAAGGACTGCCCGTCTCCATGGAAATTCCCGCCGGCGACAGCCAGGGGCCCTGGACCCTGGAGTTACAGGAGCTCGGCGCCCCCGGGGTCCCGCCCCTCACGCCCCAGCGGGTGCGCATGACCCGTACCGCCACCCGCGAAACCGCCATCCTGTTCCTCAAGGAACTGGAGCTGCGGCAGGAGCCTTGGCCCGAGGCGGCCCTGACGCTGGAAATCCCCCCCGGCGTTGTCATCCGCGAACAACCATAGTCCGATTCCCCGCAACCTTCAGCAAGGTGATACCATGCCCAGCCCAGCCTCTCCCAAGCGAGTCTGCGTCGGCGCGGACCACGCCGGGTTCGCCCTCAAGGAACAGATCAAGCAGCACCTCCTCGGCAAAGGCCACGACGTCATTGATGTCGGGACAAATACCCAGGCCAGTTGCGACTACCCCGAATTCGCCCAGCATCTCTGCAAGAAACTCTCCTCCAAGGAACTGGGAGAGTGCGGCCTGGGTGTGCTCGTCTGCGGCACCGGCATCGGCATGAGCATGGCCGCCAACAAGTGCCCCGGCATCCGCGCCGCCCTGTGCACCAACGAATTTCTGGCCCGCATGACCCGCCGCCACAACAATGCCAATGTGCTCTGCCTGGGTGAGCGCGTCACCGGCCCCGGCCTGGCCCTGGCCATTGTGGATGCCTTTTTGGAAGAATCCTTCGAAGGCGGCCGCCACCAGCGCCGCGTCGATCTCATGGAACCCGCCACCCCCGAGGCTTGCCGTCATGGAAGCGCCTGAACGCAATCTTGCCCTGGACCTGGTCCGCGTCACGGAGTCCGCCGCCCTGGCCTCGGCCCGCTGGCTGGGCCGCGGTGACAAGAACGCCGGCGACAAGGCTGCCGTGGACGCCATGCGCCTGTCCTTCAATTCCCTGAACATCCGCGGTACCGTGGTCATCGGCGAAGGGGAAAAGGACGAAGCCCCCATGCTCTACAACGGTGAGGCCGTGGGCTCCGGCCAGGGCCCCGCCGTGGACGTGGCGGTGGACCCCGTGGAGGGCACCCGCCTGCTGGCTTATGGCCGGCCCAACGCCATTAGCGTGGTTGGGCTCGCGCCCGCCGGCACCATGTACGCCCCCGGGGCCAGCTATTACATGAAGAAACTTGTGGTCCCGGCCGCGGCCAGCCATGTCATCGGGCATGACGACCTGGACGCCCCCGTGGGCGAGACCCTGCGCAAGGTGGCCAAGGCCCTGGGCAAGGACCTGGACGACATTGTGGTCTTTGTTCTGGACAAACCCCGCCACGAAACCTTGATTCGCGACATCCGCGCCGCCGGGGCACGCATCCAACTGCACACCGATGGCGACGTCAATGGCTCCCTCATGGCCGTGGATGACCGGGCCGAGGTGGATGTGATGCTCGGCACCGGCGGCACTCCGGAGGGAGTGCTCTCCGCCTGTGCCATCCGCGGCATCGGCGGTCGCATGGTCTGCCGGCTGGACCCGCAGTCCGACGCCGAACGCCAGCGCCTGCGCAACGATGGCGTGGACCTGGACCGCGTGCTGCTGGAAACGGATCTTGTGTCCGACGACAACGTCTTCTTTGCCGCCACGGGCCTGTCCGGCGGATCCTTCCTGCGCGGGGTGCGGTACCACGGCCGCGGCGCCGTGACGCATTCCCTGGTCATCCGCGGCAAGACCGGCACCGTGCGCTACATTGAATCCAACCACAACTGGGACAAGCTCATGCGCGTCTCCAGCGTGCAGTACGACTGATCCCTCGCTCCAGTTTGCTGACGGCGCAAGGCCCCCGCGGCTGATGGCGCCGTCAGCACGCTTCCGTTTCTGGCCCAATTGCTGCATACTCTCCCACCATGCGGCAATGGCTCCCCCTCTTCCTCCTCCCGGGACTGCTTGTCCTGCTCCTGCTCCCCGCCGGCCTGGCGCGGGCGGCCGTGGATTCCCAGGGCCAGGAGCCCATTGGCCCGGCCGGGCATGTGGATTGGATCCGCAAGACCGCCGTGGCCAGCGGGCAAGGCTTTCCTCCTGCGCGCATCACGGATCCGGAACGCCGGCGGCAGTTCGCCCGCCGGGCCGCCGTGCTGGACGCCCGCCGCAACCTCCTGGAGGTGATCCAGGGCGTGCGTCTTCAGGGCAGCACCCGCCTCCAGGACCGCATGGCCACCCACGACACCCTGCGGGCAGAGGTGGACGGGTTGTTGACGCACTCGGTCATCGAAGCCCTGGAAGACATGCCCGACGGCAGCGCCAGGGCCCGGGTGAGCGTGCCCCTGCGGCTGGCTGGCCTGGAGCACCTGCTCCCCCCGGGGCCGCCGCCAGCCATGCCGGATCCTCGCCTGCCCGGAGCAGTGCGCGGGCCGCTGCACCAGGACGGCCAGCCGCCGTCCCAGCGTACGCCAGGGGCCCCCGCATCCCCCGGAAACGAGTCTTTTGGAAACACGCCCTTTACACGCCCCGAAATCCGCGGCCTGGTGCAGCGACCCGTGGTGGACCAGGAGCCGCCGCCTGCCATGGAGCCGCCAGCCGTGCAACTTCCCCAGCTTCCCCCGCAACGCACCGCCCAACCGGCCTCACCAGTCGCCGAAGGCCTGCCGACGGGCATCGTGGTGGACGCCCGAGGCCTGGGCTTTGAGCCCTCCCTGGCCCCCTCCCTCCATGACGACGCCGGCGAACTCTACCCTGCCGGCCTGCTCACCCCGGAGATCATTTCCTCCGAGGGCCTGGTGCGGTATTATCGGGAAGTGTTTCCGGCCCTGAGCAGCAAGGCCGCCGGCGATGCGCCCGAGGTGATCAAGGCCACCCAGACCCTCCCCGGCCAGCCCGACGCCCTTCGCCTGGCACCCGAGGACGGCCAACGCCTGCGGGCCATGGCCGGTGCGGCGGGCTCCCCCCTGAGGCGTGGCCGGGT
The DNA here is from genome assembly GCA_020217165.1 of Desulfovibrio sp. GTDB lineage: Bacteria > Desulfobacterota > Desulfovibrionia > Desulfovibrionales > Desulfovibrionaceae > Megalodesulfovibrio. Next base: position 5,626 of record JAIWOE010000219.1, read on the forward strand.
GATCATCGTGTTTTAATGGAGGATTCAACGCCCGACATGCCCGCCATCCATGCCGACCCCCACCGTGGCTATCGCCACCTGACAGCCTGCCAGGCCGGTGAAACGGCCTTTCAAGTGGTCCAGGCCCAGAGCGATTTGCAGATTGTGGCCCAGGAGCTCCCCGGCGTGGACCTGGTGGCCCTGGCCTCGGAGGCCTTGCGTCAGGTGCGGGCCATGGTGCAGACGGCCATGGCTCTGGAGCCCCGCTTCCAGACGGCCCTGGAGCCCCTGCCCGGGCCTGCGGGTGCGCCACCCCAGG
>JAIWOE010000220.1 GCA_020217165.1 Desulfovibrio sp.
GCTTCAATCCCGTGGATCTGATGGAGCAGGGCCGGTACGCCGCCCGCCTGCTGCCAGCCCTGCCGTGGGGGGACCTGCCGGCCAAATGCGTCCTGAATCTGAACTTTCCCGACCTGCCCATGGCAGAGTGCAAGCCGCTCATCCTGTGCCGGCACACGCGGGTGATGTGGGAAGATACCTACATGCATCGCCTGGACCCCCGCGGGCGCCCCTATTACTGGCTGACGGGTGAGATTCCACCCCACAAACTCTCGGCGGACACGGACCGGGCCCTGCTCACCGCGGGGCACATCACCCTGACTCCCTTGAAGTTCGACTTCACGGACCACGAGACCCTGGCCATTCTGGAGCGGCGGATGGCAGCTTCCGGACCCGAAACAGACACCGAGCCACGTTGACACAACTGCTTAGTCCTACTATATAATCAGCCTGTTTTCGACTGACGCGCCCCAACGCACGGGACCTTCCATACAGAAAGGGGAATTTCGCATGGCCACCAAGATCGCCCTGAACGGCTTCGGCCGCATCGGCCGCTACCTCGTCCGCCTGCTGGCTGATTCGTCCGACATTGAAGTTGTGGCAGTCAATGCCCGCTCGGACAACGCGTCCCTGGCGCATCTCTTCAAATACGACTCCATCCACGGGACCTTCAAGGGCGAGGTGAGTCACAACGACGTGGGGATTGTGGTCAATGGCAAGACCATCCGCATCACCCGCGACAATCTCAATGAATACTCCTGGGCCGACCTGGACATCGACATCGCCATCGAAACCACCGGCAAAATCAAGGATCGCGAAGGCGCCCAGCCACATCTGGACCGCGGCGCGCGCAAGGTCATCGTCTCGGCCCCCTGCAAGGGTGTGGACCTGACCGTGGTCATGGGCGTGAACGACGGGCTGTACGATCCCGCCGCGCACCACATTCTTTCCAATGCTTCCTGCACCACCAACTGCCTGGCGCCGGTGGCCAAGGTGCTCAACGACAACTTCGGCATCAGGCACGGCCTGATGACCACCGTGCACTCCTACACCATGAGCCAGCGCATCCTGGACGGCTCCCACAAGGACCTGCGCCGGGCCCGCGCCGCCTGCATGAGCCTCATCCCCACCACCACTGGCGCGGCCAAGGCCGTGGGCCTGGTACTGCCGGAACTGGACGGCAAGCTGGATGGCATGGCCATCCGCGTGCCCACCGCCGACGGCTCCCTGGTGGATCTGGTGGTGGAAGTGGAAAAGCCCACGACCCGGGACGAGGTGAATGCCCTGCTCAAGGCCGCGGCCGAAGGCCCCATGCTGGGCAACCTGGGCTACTGTACCGAGCCCCTGGTGAGCGTAGACTTCATCGGCTCCACCTATGGCGGAGTGGTGGACGCGGAGCTGACTTCCGTGAAGGGTGGCACCCAGATCAAAACCATCATCTGGTACGACAACGAAGCTGGCTTTACCAACCAGCTGCTGCGACTCATCCGCAAGGTTGCGGCGTCCCTGTAAGCTGCACCGAAGATTCGAAAGACAAGCCGGGGCAGCCTTGGTCGCCCCGGCTTTATGTCAACACTGGAGGGGGAATGCCCATCCCGGACTTTCAGTCCACCATGCTCCCACTTTTGCAGCATCTTGCCGATGGGCACGCACATGACAATGCAGAAACCCACGCGGCGTTATGCCACTTCTTTTCCCTGACAGAAGAAGAGCAACAGCGTCTGCTTCCCAGTGGCAAGGCGAAGATTTTTTCCAATCGACTCGCCTGGGCAAAATCGTATCTCAAACGGTTTGGCTTGATCGCCAATCCTTCACGCGGCGCGTACGTCATCACGGCGAAGGGCTTGGCTTTGCTGCAGACTTCGCCCGGGCGTGTTGATCTCAGGTTGCTACAATCCATGGAGGGGGCCCCGGGCAATACACCGACGACCGATCCAGCCCCCCCTTCGGGGAGGGAATGCTTGTGAAAACGGTCATCTTGATGATCCATTATCGCAAATAGAACAGTGCCACGCCGCGCTGGAGCACGCCCTGCAAGAGGAGTTGTTGGCCTTGGTGCGGCGGTCCTCGCCTGCTTTTTTCGAACGACTGGTGATCGATCTGCTGCTCAAGATGGGCTATGGCGGCTCGTACACGGACGCCGCCCGAACCCTTGGCAGCACGGGGGACGGCGGGGTGGATGGCGTCATCAATGAAGACAGGCTCGGACTTGATACGGTGTATGTTCAGGCAAAACGCTGGCAGGATTCGACGGTTGGCCGTCCTGAAATTCAAAAATTTGTTGGCGCCCTCATGGGGCGGTACTCCACCAAAGGTATTTTTCTCACCACGTCTTCATTTTCCAAGGAAGCGCGAGAATATGTTGCGTCCATTCCGTATCGAATCATCCTCATTGATGGCCAAGCCCTGAGCAACTATATGATTCAATACGATGTTGGGGTTGCTGTGCACACAACGTATGCCATCAAACGAATAGCCATGGACTATTTTGAAGACGAATAACCAGCCCCCTGCCTTTCCATTCCTTCATCTGCTGTCCCTTGCGATTGCGCCGCCAATGGCGTAATGAATTCCTCGGGGGTGCGATCCATTGATTTCACCAAGCATTTGAGGATTTCATGACACATTCTCTCCAGCCGGAGACCCTTGAAGCGTGCCGGCGGGAACTTGAGGACCTGGCCAGGCGTTTTACGGAGGAGACGGAGCACCGTCGCGCCCTGGAACACCTGGTGGCCGAGCAGGAAGACCTGTACCACAGCATCCTGGATAATCTGCAGGGCGTGGCGCTGGAGTGCATCGGCAGCGATCATACCCTCCTCTGGGTCAGCAAGAACATTGAAGAAATGGTCGGCCAGCCACGCAAGGCCCTGGCCGGGCATCCGTGTTTTCGCGTCATCGAAGGGTTGGAAGCGCCCTGCCCCACCTGCAGCGTCAAGGAGGCCCTGGCCAGCGGAGAAGTGCAACAATGCGAGCGCCTGGGCCCCAATGGCAGATCCTGGGCCGTGCGCAGCGTGCCCATCAAGGACGCCCAGGGCCAAGTGGAGAAGGTGCTCCACTTCGGCTACGACATCACGGAACTCCAGGCACGCGCCGCAGCCCTGGAGCGCTCCGAACAGGCGTACCGCGCCCTGTTCGAGCAGGCGCCCATCGGCATCTACTCCGTGGACCTTGCGGGCAACTACCTGAGCATCAACCCCCGCCATGCCCTCATGTACGGCTACGATTGCCCGGAGGAGATGCTCGCTGCCACCAGGGAATCCTCCAGAGAGCGGTTTGCAAACCCGGACCAGCGTGACGAACTGCTGTCCCTGGTGCGCCAGCTGGGGCGGGTGGCTGGCTATGAGTGCCTGATGACCCGCAAGGACGGCAGCCGATTCTGGACCTCGCGCACCGTGCGGGCCATCCACGACGAGCACGGCGAGCTTGCGGGCTACATGGGCTATGTGGAAGACATTCAGGAGCGCAAGCAGGCTGATGACCTGCGCCAGGACGTGGACCTCATCATGCGGCACGACCTCAAAAGTCCCCTCACCAGCATTATCGCCCTGCCGGAACTCCTGTTGCAGTCGGCCCGCCTGGAACCACAGGAGCGGGAAATGCTCCAGGCCATCCGCGCCGCCGGCCGGCGCATGCTGGAGATGATCAACTCTTCCCTGGTGCTCTTTCAGCTGGAGCGCGGGGAGTTCAAGCTGGACCATGAACCAGTGGCCCTGGTGGAGCTGGTGCGGCAGGTGGAGCGGGATCTGCAGGATCTCTTCATCTCCAAGGACGTCTCCTTGATGCAGGCCTACGACCCGTCCCCCGGGGCCATGATTGTATCGGGAGATCCAACCCTGCTGTATTCCTGTCTGGCCAACCTCATCAAAAACGCCCTGGAGGCCTCCCCGGAGGGGCAAGCCATCGGCGTGACCGGGCAACGCGACGGCCGGGGCGTGACCCTGCGCATTCACAACCAGGGTCAGGTGCCGGAGGAGGTGAAGGATCGATTTTTCGAGAAATACGTCACCGCCGGCAAATCCGGCGGCACGGGCCTGGGCACGTATTCCGCCGCCCTGGCCGTGGGGGCCCATGGAGGCGCCATTGCCATGGACACGTCCGCCCGGGCCGGCACCACCATCACCCTGCGGCTGCCCGGCCATCCAGTGTAATGCGGTCCGCCGCCGGGGTTCCTGACGCTATTTGGCCAGAATCCGCAAGTATAAATCGCCCTTGAGGGGGCCGAACTTGCGCCCCAGCCCCTTGAGGCGGATGGGCCGGCCGAGCACAAAATCCGGCGGCAGGACCACTTCCACGGAGCGCGCCGTTTCCGTGACGCCCTGCTGCACCGTAAGGCGCACCTTGGCCCCGGGCCGCAGGTGCACCGCGGGCAGGTGCATGGTCTGCTCGTCATCCAGCCACCCGCGCACCCAGTGTTTGGCCGCTCCCCAGAGACCTGCGCTGAGGTCCAGGTCCAGCTTCTTGTCCCCCCATTCCACCCGCATGGTCCGGCCCGGTTTCTTGGGGGAGACGGTGGCGCCGGTGACGGTCCTGGTTTTGGAGGTCTGGCCAGAGGGCGGTGGGGTGGGGCCGCGGTTGGTTCTGGGAGAGGCTCCGGGGGGAGCCTGTGTGCCGGCGCTGGCCCCGGCAGCCCTGGCATTGTTCACGGTGCTGGCGGGCCCGGCCCGGTTGCCCTGCCGGGCCTCACGATAAATGTCTTCAAAGACCTGCCGGGCGAAGGGGTCCGTGAGGATGTCCCGCAACACCTCTTCCCGGGAAGGGGGGGCGGTGCGCTGGCTGGAATCCTCCCTGCCGGGCTCCTTGGCGGACTCCTGGGCGCGTCCCTGCCGGGCCTGTTGCGCACCCGGGGACGAGGCCTTGCGCCGACCGGCGGCCTCGTCCTCCTCCAGGTACTGCTTGAGGAGCACATAGGCCTCGTTGAGGCGCTGGAACTGGCGGGCGGCGTGGGGATTGCCGGGATTCAGGTCCGGGTGCAGGGCAAAGGCCAACTTGCGGTAGGCAGCCTTCACCTCATCCAGGCTGGCGCCATCAGGCAGGCGCAAGAGGCGGTAGCCTTCGGCGCGTTGCATGGATGTTAGCGCCTGTTCTGGCGACAGGTCGCCAGCAGGTGGGTCACGCGCAGGGCGTTGGGGCCGTCTTCCCGGTCCGTGGCCAGATCATGGACCGTCAGATACGTCAGGCCCGCCTCCCGGAATGCGTCGTGGGCGACCGCGGCTATACCCGGACAGTCTTCCCGGGCTATCTCGTAACTGGCTGCGTCCTCCAGATTACCCCGGAAGAACGGCCAGGCGCGACACACATCCGGCCGTGCCGCATGCACGGAGCACCCCAGGCCCGGCGCAAAGAACACGCAATAGCCATCGGCACCGGCTCGCAGGGAGGGCAGGCGGCCGCGCCGCTCGGTCCATTCCTGCAAAAACGTCTCGGGGGTCATGGCCAGGTGGTCAGCCAGACGCAGCAGATCTTTTTCCGCCAGCACAATTCCCCCCACCCCCTGGCAGCAAATGCCGCAGCGGGTGCAGTTGAACACTGCATCCCAGGTGGTCATGCGCCGGCTCCAGCCAGAAGTTGTTGGTGATCCACCATCAGGCAGCGGTCTTCCACCACCAGCATGCCCGTGTGTTGCAGCAGCTGCCGGGCCTCCAGGCTGACGATGCCACTTTGCATCCAGAAGCAGCTGGGCTGGCTGGCCAGGGCCAGCACTTCCCGCGCATGGTCCGGGCAATATTGCGGGGCGCGAAAAAGATTCACAATATCAACATGATCAGGAATGTCCGCCAGGGAGGCATATGTGGGCAACCCCCAGACATCCTTGCGTTTGGGGTGCACGGGAATGACGGTGTAGCCGGCCTGGATGAGATAGCGGCCCACGCGGTCCACGGGGGCACCGGGTTTGTCCTTGGCCCCAAGGATGGCAATGGTGCGAGCGGCTT
>JAIWOE010000221.1 GCA_020217165.1 Desulfovibrio sp.
TGGCAGCATCAATGGAGCCGAGCTGCTGTTTGACCGTATCTTCAAAATCGCAACATCTTCTGGATCATACGCCGGCATGGCCGGCGTTGCGGAAGCGGCGGGAGCTGTTGCGGCAGCCTTGACCTCCTGGGCCAGGGCTTCCGCCTCGAAGGCGCGTTGGAGCTCGTCCTCCTCGTCTTCTATCCCGTCCACTGCCGCTTGCTGTGTAACTTCCTGTACAACGTCCTGTGCAACTTCAGGCACCGGGGCCGTTTCCCCTGTGGGGGCGGCAGACTCCTCGCGGCCGGGCAGGGCGGGCACCTCGCCGGTTTCCGAGGCCCGGCTCAGCAACTGCACCAGATCCTCAATGGAGACAGGCGCCACCATGCCGGATTTGGGGTCCACACCGGCCACCAGGGTTTCGATGCGGTCCACCACGGCCAGGAGAAGGTCGATGAGCTGCCGGGAGCAGGCCATTTCCCCCTTGCGCACGCGGTTGAGCAGGGTTTCGGCCTCGTGGGTCAGCCCGTTGAGCTCGGCAAAGCCAATGATGCCGGAATTCCCCTTGAAGTTGTGGAAATATCGAAAAAGGTCGTTGACGACTTCGCCGCCCTGCTGCTGCTCCAGCACCAGCAGCCCGGCGTTGAGGTTCTCCACCATTTCCGAGGCTTCTTCCAGAAAGTCGTTGAGGTGCCCTTCGCCAAAGGCCGTGAGCTGGTAGGCAGGCATGGCCACCAGATGGGCGTCCTTGCCAGTTGCGGCGGTTGGGGCTGCCTCTGCCGAAGGGGGGACTGTGGCCTCGGCGGCAGCGTGCCCGGGGTTGCCCTGGGCAGGGGGGGGGGCACTGGCGGAGGCCGCAGGCACATGCTCCCCGGCAAGGAGGGCTTCGATGATGGCGATGATGGGATCCACCGCCACATCGCCCTCGCGGCCCTGACGTTCCAGGTTTTCGATCATCTGCCGCAGGGCGTCGGTGGCCTGGAGGATAACGTCCATCATTTCGGGCGTCACGGGCATGGCGCCCTGGCGCAGTTCATCCAGGATGTTTTCGGCCTTGTGGGCCAGGCGATTCATCTGCGCGAACCCGAGGAATCCCGAGGCTCCCTTGAGGGAGTGCATGGGGCGGAAAATCTCGTTGAGCAGGGCCAGATTTCCCGGACTTTTTTCCAGTTCGAGCAGGTTGGGCTCGATGGTCTCCAGGTGCTCCCGCGCCTCGATGATGAAATCTGCGATGATTTCCTGATCCATGAATTCCTGACTCATCCCCTGCTCCCTGTCCTGTGCAGCCAGCCTGAAATGGCCGGTTCTGGGCAATCTGGCCTCGCCGCCGTGGCGTAGCGGCCCTCACGTTACCCGAGCAACATTTTGACGTTGCGCAGCAGTTTCTCCGGCTGCGCCGGCTTGACCATGTACAGGTTTGCCCCCAGCTGCAAGCCCTGCTGAATATCCTTTTCCTGCCCTTCCGTGGACAGCACTACAATGGGCAGGTCGCGGTACAGGGCCTGCTCCCGCACCTGCTTGATGAAGGTAAAGCCGTCCATTTTGGGCATATTGATATCAGAGATGATCAGATCCACCTGCTCCATGGAATAGAGCTTCTCAAGACCGTCCAGCCCGTTTTCCGCTGCAGTCACCTTGTAGCCTTCCTTTTTCAGAATAAAGGCCACCAGATTGCGCACGGTCTTGGAGTCGTCCACAATAAGAATATTGTTTTTGGCCACTGAGATTCCCCTTCCTCACTGTTTGAGGACCTTTTCCACGATCTTGTCGATGGAAATGATGCCCAGCAGGTCCTCGCCGCGACGCATCAGGGCGTTGACAATTTCCACCATGCCGCCCATGCGCTGTTCGATATTCCATTCAATCTGATCCTGCGCCACGCGATACATGGTGGCCACCTGCTCCACCAGCAACCCCACCTGCAACCCCTGGCGGCGGCAGACGATGATGAACCGGGCCCGGGGGGCGGCATCGCCCTCTGCGGCATCCGGCTCCATGCCCATCAGGGTGGCGAGGTCGATACATGCAGTGATTGTGCCACGCAAATTGACCATGCCCGCCAGATACGGGGGCGATTCCGGGAGCTTGGTGGGCTCCACATAGCGGATGACTTCCTGCACGGCCTGGATGGGGATGGTGAACTCCTGATGCCCCAGAAAAAAACTCACCAACTGCAAATCCGGCAGCTTGCGCAAGGCGCCTTCGAAGTCCCGCACCAGGGCCAGGTCTGCAGCGGTTTCTTCCTCGGGCACAGGCTCCACGGCCACGGCCTGGCCAGTGGCGGCGTCCACGGCCTCGGAAAGGGCCACGGCCCGGGCATCCACCGGGGCATCGAGCCCCAGTTTGTCCAGCACATCTCCTTGCTTGACGCCGACATATTTTTCCAGAAACGCCTGCTCCCCCTGGGAAAGCCGGGTATCCTTGGGCTGGGCGGCAAACTCGTGCGTCAGGAAGTATTCTTCAGGACTTCTGCTCATGGCTGATGATCTCTTTGGCAAGTTGCTGATATTCCAGGGCACCGCGGCTGTCGGGGTAGGCGTCGGAAACCGTGCGTCCCTGGGCGCTTGCCTCGCGAAATTTGGTGTCCATATGGACGATGGTGGAAAACATGTTTTCCCCGAGTTTGTCCTTGAGCAGCTGCAGCACCCGACGGCAGGCGCTGGCGCGCGCGTCGTACATGGTGGGGAGCACCTTGTAGCGCAGCGGTGTGGGACGCAGCTTGTTCAGGGTTCCCACTGTTTCAAACAACAACTTGAGCCCGTGCACGGCCATGAAATCCGTTTGCAAGGGAATCACCAACAGATTCGCAGCCATCAACGCATTCACCAGTAGTACGCCCAGGTGTGGGGGACAGTCCAACACAATATAGTCGTACTCGTCCAGTACCCTTTGCAACGCGCGCCGCAGCAAGAGGCCCTTGCCCCTGCGCGCGCTGAGGTCCACTTCCAAATCCGAAAGCTTCTTGTGCCCTGGCACAAACTCAAACCGCTGGCCCGGTTCCCAGACCCGAATGTTCGACCAGATCTGCGCCAAGGCCTCGCCGTGGTGCACAAACAGATCGAACGCCGTGAACCTCATGTCCTCCGGGTAGCACCGCAGGTGAATGGAGGCGCTCACGTGCGGGTCCAGGTCCACCGTCAAGGTGCGCTGGCCGTAGTTCCCCAGGGCGGCGGACAAGGTCAGTGCGGTGGTGGTTTTGCCAACGCCGCCTTTCTGGTTGGCCACTGCCAGCACCTTAGCCGCCACAGGCCTGCTCCCGCGAAGGGTCGATTTCCGGCGGCGGCGAGCAAGGCATGCCTGCCGATGTCAATGTTTCTGCCGTCATTCCTTCATGTAAATGATGGCACCGGGATGGTGCACCGGTTTGAAGGCGCGTGTGATGTTGTGCAAGGACTCCGAATGGCCGATGAGCAGGTATCCGCCAGGCAACAGGTTGTCGTAAAAAGAGGAAATGACACGTTTTTTCATGGCGTCGTCGAAATAGATGATCACGTTTCGACAAAATATGATCTGTGAACGCTCCACCCGTTTGACAGCCATGCGGTCGTTCAGGTTAATGTGCCCGAAGGACACCAGCCGCTTGACCTCTGGCTTGACGCGGAATTTCTGCCCTTCCTGCGTGAAATACTTGGTAATGATCTCCTTGGGCGTGGTGCGCAGGGCGTAGTCTGTGTACACGCCTTCGCGGGCGGAGCGCAGCACGGCCTCGGAAAGATCATTGGCAGTGATTTTGATGCTCCAGGTGGGCAGCTCACTGCCCAGCACCTCGTGGATGATCATGGCCAGGGTGTAGGGCTCCTCGCCGGTGGAGCAGCCGGCGGACCAGATGTGCAGGCGCTTGGACTTGTTCTTGCGCTGCTCTTCCAGCACATCCGCCAACACCTTGTCTTGAAAGACCTTGAGCTGGGGTGGATTGCGGTAGAAGCTGGTTTCGTTGGTGGTGATGACCTCATAGAGCTTGGTGAGTTCATTGCGCTTGTTGGGATCAAAACGCAGGTAGTAGAAATACTCGCCAAAGTCTTTGAGGTTCAAGGATTTGAGCCGGCCGGAGAGCCGGTTTTCGAGCAGATACTTCCGGTTGTCGGCAATGTAGATGCCACTCAGCTCGTAGATGTAGTCCCGAAGCTGGGCGAATTCCGAATCGCCGATTTTGATTTCCTTGCGTTCGGCTATGCCGCTGGAGAACAAGGCAGCCATCAGAGTTCTCCCTCTTCTGCGCTCTTGAAACGATCCACCGCAGCTTCTGCAGCCGCGGCCACGTCGGGGTTGTCACTGGTCAGGGATTCCAGCAGCAGCCGGAAGGCCGCCTCGCCGCCAATATCGCCCAGGGCCTCCACCGCCTTGATGGCCACCAGGGGGTTTTCGTGCTGCAGCAAGGGCGCCACCAGGCGCATGCCCTCCGCCTCGCGTCGCTGGGCCAGGGCTTCCAGGGCGCGGACCTTAACCCAGTCGTCCTCGTCGCGCAGAGCCTGTTCCAGGTACGGCATGACATCCACGCAGCACTGGCCCAGCACTTCCACCACGGCCAGGCGCACGTCCCGGTTCTCGTCGGACAGGCGGGGGATGACGGCGGGGAGGATGCGTTCCGCAGCATCGCACACGCCGCGCAGCCCTTCCAGGGCCAGCCTGCGCACTTCCGGAGCCGGGTCTTCCAGGGCCTCGCACAGTTCCGCAAGGGATTCCTGCACATTGACCTTGCCGAACACGTACACAGCCATGAGGCGATCCAGCATGGTGTGGCTGCGGAACAGCTCCCGGAACCGCGCGAGCACCTTGGGCCCGTCAATGGCCACGCAGGCGTCCAGGGCGGCGTCCTTCACGTCGTCAAAAGGATGACTCAGGAAGGCGAACATGGTGTCCACGGCGGGCTCATACCGCAGGATGGGGCCCAGGATGTGGATGGCCCCCTTGATGACCGTGGCATCCCCATGGCGATCCATGACATCCGTGAGAAAGGCGGCCAGGGAGTCCGGGGTCAGGCCTGCGCCCCCTTCTTCTGCTCCCTGCGCAAGGAGCACGGCCTGGGCTTCCAGGGTTTCCAGGGTGCTCATGATGTTGCGCTGCATGTCCTGGTCCTTGTCCCAGAACACTTCCACCAGCAGGCTGACGGCTGCCGGGTCTTGAATGCGCTTAATGGCCTCCACGGCCAGCATGCCTTCCTTCCAGGGACCGTGGCGGACCACGTCCTCCATGCACGGCATGTACCCGATGTTGGCCAGGGCCTGGGCGATGGTTTCCAGGCGCTCCTGGTCCGTCACGGGGTCCAGTTCACGGCCAATCTGCAGGATGGCCCGGGCGGCCTGGTCCCCCCCCAGGTAGGAAAGGGCCTGGATGGCGGCGTCCTGAATGTCTTCATCCTCGTCTTCCAGGGCTTCCAGGCTGTAGGTATGCATGCGCTCGCGATCTGCGGCGGAGAGCATGGCCAGGCTTTTGGCGCCCAGAATATTGATGATGGCCTTGACGATCTTGCTACGCAGGGCCGGGGCCGCGGCGTCCATGCGACGCATGAGCAGCACGGCGGCCTTCATGGAGCCCATTTCCCCCAAGGCCTCCACAATCATGGAGGCCACCAGGTCCGTGGCATTGTCCAGGGACCTGGCCAGGGCTTCCACGGCGGAATCGTCCCGGATTTTGGTGATGGCTTCGATGACCGAAAACTGCACCCACTCTTCGTCCTGCTGCATGGCCTTGGCCAGGCAGGGGGCGGCTTCGGAGAAGCCCAGGGAGCCCAGGCTCACGGCAGCCTGGTAGCGGACATTCACATCCGGGTCCTTGAGCAGGGCATCGCACAGGGGCCCCACGGCCAGGGTGGAATTGGAGGAGCCCAGGATGTCCGCCATGAAGATGCGCAGGTCGCTGTCCGGGCTTTTGAGCAGGGCAATGCAGGTCTCCAGATCCTCCTCGCCAATCTCCCGCAGGATGTCCA
>JAIWOE010000222.1 GCA_020217165.1 Desulfovibrio sp.
CAAAATGTTCGCCCACGGCGGCGTCCAGCCCGCCGGGCATGGCAGAGGGAATGGCGATGCGAATCGCGCTCATGGCATACGCTCCTGAAGGCCGCCGCTGCGGGAGTTCCGGGCGGCGGGTGGCAGGGTTTTCAAGAAAGATTCCACATGATCCCAGGCAGCCACCAAAGGGGGCGTGATGGCAGCGGCGGGGCACTCCGTCACGGCCTTGCCCTGCAGCATGGCCCGGACCACGATCTCATCGAAGGGTAGATGCGCCAGGACCCGGTGCCCCTGGCCGCGGCACCACGCGCCCATCTCAAGAGCTGCCTGGGGATTCACGTCGTATTTGTTGATGACTACCCCCACGGGAATGCGAAAATGCCCGCACAGAGCGGCCACGCGCTCCAGGTCGTGCCGACCTGAAGGGGTGGGCTCGCTGACGATGATGGCCATGTCCGCCCCGGTGAGGGAACTGATGACCGGACACCCGATGCCGGGCGAACCATCGCTGACGATCAACCCGCACCGGTGCGCCGCCGCCACCTCCCGGGCCTGGGCACGCAACACCGCCACCAGCCGGCCGGAATTCTCCTGTCCCGGAAACAGCCGGGCATGCACCAGGGGACCAAACCGGGTAGAGCTCAAATGCCGCACCCCGCAATGCCTGGGCTCCGACAGCACCGCCCCCGCCGGGCACAGGGCCTGGCAGACCATACAGCCCTCGCACCGCAGAGGATCAATGGCCCACACGCCGTCCTGCTCCAGGATTGCATCAAAGGCGCAATGCTCCCGGCACACGCCGCAACCGGTGCAGGCCTGGGCATCGATGCGCGCCTCCTCGCCGGAGATGAAGTCCTGTGTCTCCAGATACGTCGGCTGCAGCAGGATGTGCAGGTCCGGGGCGTCCACGTCCAGGTCGCACAGAATGGACTTGCGGGCCAGGTGCGCAAAGGCGGCGGTGATGGACGTCTTCCCCGTGCCGCCCTTGCCGCTGAGGACAACCACTTCTCGTGGGTCAGACACAGACATGGCGACCTCCTGCGGACGCGGGAACCAGCCGGGAGCGGATACCATCCCGCAAGGTGCGGAACAGGGCGGCATGGGACTCAGACAATTCGCTCACACGGCCCCCCTTGGCATAGTGCTCGGCAATGGCCCGATCGTGGGGAATTTCCGCCAGGATCGGCAGCCCTTTTTCCTCGCACAGGCTTCGCACTGAATCATCGCCGAGACCAACCCGGTTGATGACCACGCCAATGGGTTTTCCCATGGGCCTGAAGGCCTCCAGGGCCAGGGCAAAATCATGCACGCCAAAGGGAGTGGACTCGGCCACCAGGAGCACGGCATCGCTGTCCATGACGGCCTGCATGGCTGGGCAGCTCACTCCGGGGGGGCCGTCGATGATGGCGTCCATCCCGGCATGGTCCTCCGTGCCGGTGGCGTCGGGCCTGTCCAGCACCTCCCGCAACCGTCGCTTCACCGCACGCATAAGGGGCGGACTCATGGCCTCCCCCACCCGAAGCCTGCCCATGAAGAAGGGCCGGGGCTGGCCGCTCTGCTGCTCCAGATCAGCCACCCGGCCCTCCTCCAGCACGCCCAACTCGCGTTGGCCTTCCAGCAAGGCCTGCTCCGGGCACACGGCAAAGCAGCCGCCGCAGCCATGGCACATTTCCGGGAAGACCATGAGCGTCTGTCCCAGCAAGGCCACGGCCTTGAAACGGCACAAGGCCGCGCAGGCGCCACAGCGGGTGCAGCGGGTGGCATCCACCACGGGCACCCGCAGGGGCACCGCCGTGCGCGCGGCAAGGGACGGCCTGAGGAAGAGGTGGAGGTTTGGCTCTTCCACATCCAGATCCACGGCCGCGCAGGGCGTATCCCACACACTGACAAGGGAGGCTGCGACGGTGGTTTTGCCGGCGCCGCCCTTGCCGCTGGCGATGGCGAGGATCATTGCCCCGCCCTATTTATTGGGACCGGCAGCCATGGGGACCTGCCCGTCCAGATACCGTTGCACGGCCTGACGCACGGTCATGCCTTCCAGGTCCTGCCCCACCTTGATACCCGCGGCATTGAGCGCCTGAAAGGCCTTGGGGCCCACGTAGCCGGTCAGGAGCACGCCGGCGCCGGAGCGGGCCAGCACTTGAGCGGCGTTGATGCCTGCTCCGTGGGAGAGGGTTTGCGAGGTGCCATTATCCACATATTCCGCAGCCATGGTGGCGGCATCCACCACCACGAATCCTGCGGCGCGGCCGAAACGAGGATCTATCGGCCCGTCCAGGCCCGGTCCTTCTGCAGTCACTGCGATGCGTTGCATGGTCCACTCCTGTGCCACGGCGAGTTCCAGGGCGGCGTGTGTTGCCGCACATTGATCACAGGCCGTCGCCAGTTGATATTCTCCGCCCTCGATGCGCAGGGCATGCCCTTCCACCAGTGCCGCGGCCAACGCCTTGCGGGCCTGAGCCAGAATGCGGCCAAAGGTGTGCCGGGATACCTGCATCCGGGCAGCGGCGTCCTCCATGGTCAGACCCTGATAATCCGCCAGGCGAAGGGCCTCGAAGCACTCCACGGGGAGGTACACCTCCACCAGCTCCCGCAGGGGCACACCCTGTGGTTTGAAGCACACGGTCTTTGGCGCGGCCTGCACCAGCCGACATTGTCTGGGCCTGGGCACGTCTTCCTCCGTTTTGCTCAAACGAGCAGGTATGCCCCTTGGAGGAGCCTGTCAATCCCCAACTTGAAAGTTGGGGAATTTTTCCGCAGTTTCACCGGTGGCCCCTTGGCTTATCGAGCCATGCGGCGCAAGCAGGAGCCATCTCGACGACGACGCTGCATGCCCAAACCGGCAGATGCCGGCCCCGCGGGGCTTGGTTCAGCCACGGTCTCTTCCTGGGGGAGCACCAGTACCCCCTGTTGCATGCGGCGCTGACCCTGGCCCCTGCCCTGGCCCTGACACCGCCCCTGGCCCCTGCCCTGACCCTTTCCGTTGGCAAATCCTCTCATGATTTCATCTCCTTTTGTTCAGGTGACTCCACTGGCTGCGCTCCCGTGGCAGTGCGGGCACAGCAGGCACGTCGCCGACACTCGTGCGGCGGCGGCGTTTCCTCGCAGGCGGACCGCTCCTGGATGGTCACCTCCTGCGCGTCCTCATGCTCAATGCGGATGGCCCACCCCGAAGCCAGCGCCCTGGCCACCAGCCCTCGCGCCTGAGCCAGCATCCGGCCCAGGGTCGGGCGGGAGACCCCCATCTGGGCGGCCGCGGCCTCCTGGTCCATCCCCAGGCCATCCACCAGCCGCATGGCCTCCAGGCCATCCAGGGGCAGCACCACCCCCTTGAGCAATCCACCGGGCACGCCCTGGGGCTTGTACAAGGTGGCAACGGGGGAGTGGCCTATGCGGCGACACTTTCTGGGTCTGGGCATGGGTCGGCTTCATTTATGAGCATATGTTCATAATAGGCAGGATATGGATACTCGTCAAGCGGAGAATTTTGTCGAAGGCAAAGCTCTTCCACAGCGCCGGCAAAGGCGGGAAACGGCGTGAGCCTCAGCGCGACATCTGAGACTGGATGACGGAGGCCACGGCGGCGTCCTGGGCGGCCTGGATGTCCATGTCCTCCAGGGCGGAATTCAAGCACTGCAGCAGCGATTCTCCCGCTGGCCCCTTGCGCAGGCAGACATGCAGGGATTTTTCCTCAAGAATGCGCCCTTGCAGCCGCAGGCTTTTGGCATGGGGGAAAAGCTCGGGCGTGGTGGCCAGGAGCAGGTGGAAGACCAGGGGATCGATGATGGCCAGAGTAATCCGGCCCAGGGCGAGTTTGCGCAGGTTGGCGATGTCGTCCACCACGGGCTCGGTGCGGAGTACGCCATTTGCGACCAGGGCGTCAAATTCCCTGGTGTTCACATAGCCTTGCACCACTCCAATACGGTGGGGAGCCAGGTCCTTCAGACGGTTCCAGGGAACGGGCTGGTCGCTGTGCTCCGCAAAGGCCAATTGGCTGACACCGATGGGACGCGAGAACAGGAACAGGTCTTCTTGGTCCGCAGTCTGATACTCGGGGAAATACCCGTGAAATGAGGGATCATTGCGGACGGTCTCCAGGGCCCGGGCCCAGGGCATGAATTCAATGTGCAGTGCCAGGCCCCGGGCTGCCAGGGCCGTGCGCAGCACCGTAGCGGTGGCGCCGTTGCCCGGCAACTGCTCCCCAACATAGGGCGGCCATTCCAGGGAGGCCAGCCGGACCACAGGCGGCGGTGCGACAGTTGGGGCAGTTGGGGCAGTTGGGGCAGTTGGGGCGGTTGGGGCGGTCGCGGCGGTCGCGGCGGTGGCGCAATTGACGACATTCTGTTGGAGGCCCAGATGCAGGCCCAAATGCAGGGACAGGAGCACGCCGCCGGCCAGCAGGCCAAGCAAAAGGCCCCCCCGGGCCAGCCCGGCGAGAAATGGCATAACGCCGTGCCCCGGCGTGCAGGATGACGCAATATGCACGCAATCTCCCCCGGGCGAACCATGCTCTCAGAACGAATCGGGGGCGCTGGTCTGCCCTGCGCCCAACCCGTGGTCAGTTGGGCAGCAACCGTACTTCCTGGCCGCTTGACAGGGCCGCGGCATACGGTTCCCCGTTACGGGTCGAGGACACAGCCTCGGCATCTCCCACCGTGAGCAAGCATTCCCGGGAAAACTGCAGCTGCAGGGATTCGCCTGCCTCCAGGAACACATCCTGCCGGGGGCCGCCATCCACCGCGGCCGTGAGCCAAGTGCCAGCATGGGCGATAATCCGCACCCCTTCGGCAGCGGCCAAAGAGGCTGGCCGGTCCAGGGATTCCTGCACAATGGGCTTGTCCGGAACAGGCGGCGCGGGGGCCGGCATGGGTTCCGGCGCCGGCGTGGGGATTGGCACGGGCAGGGGTTCAGGTGCTGGGGCAGCCGTGGCCATGGTCACGGATTCGGGAGCTGCCGGGGAGACGGCCGGGGCGGAGGAGGATGTCTCCCGCAGCGTCTCCAGCCTTTCCTTGTAGGCCTGCTCGCCCTGGTAGGTGCGCACCCAGTTGCCATCGGGGCCGCGCCTGACCTGGTACCAGCCGTCGGTTTCGGCATCATATTGCTCATACCACCCCGTGGTGCCGAATTCCGCATCAAGGGGAAGAGTTTTCCGGATGCCGGGTTCCACCACGGTAAACTGCACTGCCTGGGGCAGGGGTTCGACCATGGCGCAGGCCGTGGCGCACAGGACCAGCAACACCGCGCAGGCAACACGCGACATTCTGGCAACGGAGTTGAAATTTCCAAGCATGGGCAGACCTTGCTGGCTGAGGTGATTGACGGAACGCACGGTCAGTCTAGCCTATCCTGTCACGCTGTGCAATGCGGAGGCCGGGAATGCCGCCGGCGCACTCCGCCATCAGTGCAGCAGGAGGGTGCGGGCCAGGGCCTTGGCCGCGGTGCGGCATTGGGCTGCTGCCATGGCCAGGCGACCGCGGGCCGTGCGGGGGGCCTGGAGGGTCACGGTCATGCGGGGGATGGCGCCAGTCTGGTATTTGTATGGTTCATCCCCCCACAGAAAATGAAACTCCTGGATCTCGCCCAGGGAGGTTTCGATGATCTCCATCTGCAGCATGTTCCCGGCCTTGACCTTAGAACCAGCCTCGCTGCGTCCGGACTGGAGGAAATAATGCCGGCCGGCGAAGGCCAGGCCGAACTCCATGGCCTCCACGACGCCATCCACCTGCATGCCGAACAGGCGCAACCGCCCCTGGGCCATGCAGGCGGTGGCGACATCCTCAAAAAACCTGCGCCGGCGGGGCTCGGCAAAGGTGCTCACCTGCCCC
>JAIWOE010000223.1 GCA_020217165.1 Desulfovibrio sp.
GGTGGAGGTGGGGGGCGTCACCGTGAGCCGCGCCACCCTGCACAATGAGGAAATGATTCGGGAAAAGGATGTTCGCGTGGGGGATGTGGTCCGCGTGCAGCGCGCCGGGGATGTGATTCCCGAAGTGCTGGGGCCGGTGCTGGAATCCCGTCCGGCCACAGCGGTGCCGTTCCAGTTTCCGGCCGTGTGCCCGGCCTGCGGCAGCGAGACCTCCCGTCTGCCCGGGGAAGCCGCCTGGCGTTGTCTGAATCTGTCCTGCCCGGCGGTGCGGGTCAAGTCCCTGGTGCACTTCGTATCCAAGGCAGGGCTGGACCTGGAAGGCGTGGGCCGCAAGTGGGTGGAAGTATTTGTGGAAAAAGGCCTTGTGCAGACCCCGGCAGATCTCTTTACCCTCACGCCGGAAAAGCTCCTGCCCCTGGAGCGCATGGGGGAGAAGCTGGCCGAGAACATGCTGGCCGCCATGGAGCAGGGCCGCCGGCCTCCCCTGCGCCGTGCCATCAGCGCCCTGGGCATTCGCCTGGTGGGGGAACAGACGGCCAAGGCCCTGGCGCGGCGGTACGGGTCCTTGGAGGCCCTGGCCGCAGCCTCGGCCGAAGACCTGCAGACCATCGACGACATCGGCCCCGAAGTGGCGGCCTCCATCCGGGCATTCTTCCACAATCCTGCCAACCAAACCCTCCTGGAGCAGCTCCGGGCCGCGGGCTTTGCGCCCCAACCCCAGCAGCATGAGGAAGTGCTTTCCGATGGGTTGACGCTGCAGGACGCCCCCCTGGCCGGGAAAAAAGTCCTTGTGACCGGTACCCTGCCCGGACTTTCGCGGGAGGAGGCCAAGGCCCTGGTGGAGGGACTGGGCGGGCAGCCGGTGGCGTCGGTCTCCAAAAAAACCGATCTGCTGTTGGTGGGCGAGGCCCCGGGCGAGAGCAAGCTTGCCAAGGCCCGGGAGTTGGGCATAGAGATGGTGGATTATGCGGAATTCACCCGCCGTTACGCCCGGTGACAGCACCCTGACCAGGCCGGCGGGGCAAGACCCTGGAGGAGTGGAAGATGAGCATGGGCACGGTCAAGATTGTCGTCATGGGGGCCAAGGGCCGCATGGGGCAGACCATTGCGCAGCTGGTGCAGACGGATCCGGCCCTGGAGTTGGTGGGCGTAATGGAACGCGGCGGCGGCACGGCCGGCCTGGAATGCTACAACTGCGTGTTCGGGGCGGATCTGGATGTGGTGCTGCCCCAGGTGCCCGGGGCAGTGGTGGTGGACTTCACCTCCCCGGAATCCAGCGTGCGTACGGCCCAGGGCTGCGCCATGCATGGCAATCCCATGGTCTGCGGCACCACGGGCCTGACGGCGGACCAGCAGGCAAAAATGGCCGAAGCCGCCACCAGCACCCCCGTGCTCTGGGCCCCGAACATGAGCGTGGGGGTGAATACCCTGCTCAAGGTGCTGCCGCAGCTCACCCGGATGCTGGGGGAGGCCTATGACATCGAAGTGATGGAAATCCATCATAATCAAAAGAAGGACGCCCCCTCAGGCACGGCCCTGAAGCTGGCGGAGTGCCTGGCCCGGGCCCGGGATTGGGACCTGCAGGAAGCAGGCGCCTACTGCCGCGAAGGCATCATCGGCGCGCGCCCGCACAAGGAAATTGGCGTGCAGACCCTGCGCGGCGGGGACGTGGTGGGCGTGCACACCGTGTACTTCCTGGGGCCCGGGGAGCGCATCGAGATTACGCACCAGGCGCATTCCCGCACCACCTTCGCCCAGGGCGCCCTGCGCGCCGCCAAGTGGCTGGCCGGCCAGAAGCCAGGCAAGCTGTACGGGATTGGGGATATTCTGTAGCCGTCAGTAATCCTTCACCCCGGCAACATGCCAACGCCGCCTGCCCGGAATCCTGCGGACAGGCGGCGTTGTTGCCAGATGAAGTTGCAACGCCTCAGATATTGTAGATCTTCTCCCCCGGCACGATGGGGATGCCATGCTTCTGTAGGGCTTCGATGGCCTGGTCCGTGCGGTCGAAGCGGAAGATGAGAATGGCATTCTTGCCGCTCTGCTGCACAAAGGCGTACATGTATTCCACATTCACGCCCTCCTTGGAAAGCAGGTCCAGAATGTGGTTCAGGCCGCCGGGATTGTCCGCCACTTCCACGGCCACCACGGTGGTGCGGCCCACGGTGAAGCCCTTGTCCTTGAGGGCGGTTTTGGCTTTTTCGATGTCCGTGACGATAAGCCGCAGGATGCCAAAATCGGAGGTATCGGCCAGGGAAAGGGCGCGGATGTTGATGCCCGCCTCGGCCAGGGTGCGGGTGACCTCTGCCAGCCGGCCGGCCTTGTTCTCCAAAAAGATGGAAATCTGCTCCACTTTCATGAACGCGTCCTCCTCAGGGGCTACGGGGGAAGGGTGGGGGCTATGGT
This sequence comes from Desulfovibrio sp., assembly GCA_020217165.1. Lineage (GTDB taxonomy): Bacteria > Desulfobacterota > Desulfovibrionia > Desulfovibrionales > Desulfovibrionaceae > Megalodesulfovibrio. The sequence goes on from JAIWOE010000223.1 coordinate 2,407, forward strand.
GCGGCGGATGCGGCGGGCTGCAAACCAACCGGGCGGGCCGCTACATCCTGTCGCAGTATACGTTTTCCAGAAATTCTTCCAGGGCTTCATCCATGCGTTGCGAATATTTGAGCAAGGGGAAGCTGGCCTTGCAGCCCTCGCAGTGCAGCGTCACCTGCTGGCAGCCGCGCCGGGCCATCAGGGGCTGCTGGCACCGTTCGCAAGGCATGGTGGTCTGGACGGACCGAGGACTGCGCTGGAAGTACCCGTACATGTTCCCTCCATACCTTAAGTGACTCCGGGCAGTGTTGTTGGGTTACTCCAAGCCGGGGCAGGGCGCAAGCCCCGGGGCGGGAGGAGTTGCCGGCCGCAGGGCACTCACCAGGGCCACGGCCTTGATGCCTTTCTTTTCTCCGGTGAAGCCCAGGCCTTCTTCCGTGGTGGCCTTGACGTTCACCTGCCCGGGTTCCATTTTAAGCAGTTGGGCCACATGCTTGCAGATGGCCTCCCGGTACGGCCCCACCCGGGGGACCTGGGCAATGATGGTCAGATCCACATGGGTGAGGATGACCCCCGCACCCCAGACGTCCTGGAGCAGTTCATGAACGAAGATGGCCGAGGGCATGTTCTCGAAAGCCGGGTCCGAATCCGGAAACCGCGTGCCGATGTCCCCGGCGCAGAGCAGTGCCGCCAGGGCGTCCACCAGGGCATGCAGGAGCACGTCGCCATCGGAATGGGCCTGGACGAGGGGGGCCTTGGGAATGGGCACCCCACCCAGCTTCATGGGCCGGGCCTTGGGTTCGTGGGGGGCGGCATAGCGGTGCACGTCGTAGCCCCAGCCGGCCACGGGAAGCAGGTGCAGCAGGGATGCTCCCCGGGGCGCCAGCAGCTCCAGGTCGCGCGGGGTGGTGATTTTCACGTTGCGTTCCTCGCCGGGCACCAGGGCCACGGCCTCGCCCAGCCGTTCCATGAGGGAGGCATCGTCCGTGGCCTCCCAGCCTTCTGCCTGGGCCCGGGCATGCGCCGACCGGAGCAGGGGCAGGGCAAAGGCCTGGGGGGTCTGCACGGCGCGAAGGCGGGTGCGATCCAGGGTTTGCAGGACCACATCCTGCGCGTCCGGCCGCGTTTCCTTGATGGTGTCCGTGACGGCGATGGCCGGGATCACGGCGGCGGCGCCATGATCCATGCCCTCCAGGAGTCGGCGGATCAGGGTGGCCGAGGCGAAGGGGCGGGCGCTGTCATGCACCAGAACGCGGGTGCAGTCATCGGGCAGCGCGACCAGGCCATGGCGGACGCTGTCCTGTCGTCGCGCCCCGCCGGGAACAATGTGCCAGGGCAGGTTCAGGGCGTCCTGGACCCACAGGCGGCGGATTTCCTCCTCCATGGCTGGCAGATGTTCGGGCGGAGCCACGAACACCAGGCCGGCCACCTCGGGCAGGCCGCGCATGGTCAGGGCCGAATGCCAGTACAGGGGGCGGCCGTCCAGCTCCAGAAACTGCTTGGGTCGGCCGGCCGTGGCCGCCTGCAGCCGCGTGCCACTGCCGGCGGCAAGGAGGATGCACCAGATGGACATGCGGAGCCCTTGCAGGGGAGGGGTACCCCTCCCGATGATGATGGCGCCGGAGCGCCGTTGGCAACATAGAAAAGGGGAGCCGGCCTGTAAGCCGGGTTCTGTGCCCCCACGCTCCCCGGGGGGGAGGCGAGGGGGTGGTCGTCATTCCTCTAGGACGCGCCTTGCGACGCGCCTCAAGCAACCTACCCGGGGACTTCGGCCGGGCCAGCCTCAAACGTCCCCCTATTTGGTCTTGCTCCGAACGGGGCTTGCCGAGCACGCCGCGTCGCCGCGACGTCTGGTGGGCTCTTACCCCACCGTTTCACCCTTACCCGCACGGGGCGGGCGGTTTGCTTTCTGTGGCGCTTTCCAGGGATCGCTCCCTCTGGGGGTTACCCAGCGTCCTGCCCTGCGGAGCCCGGACTTTCCTCCCCGGCACGGTCCCGAAGCACCGTGCCGCGGCGACGACCCGTCCGACTCCCCAAATTTTATATCTAATCATTGTCACCCGCACACGCCAGGGGGGCAGGGACTGTTGGCGAACTGCTACACGTCGCGGCCGGTGTCCTCGGCAGCGTCTTCCTCGGTCTGAAAATGCTCGCACCAGTAGATGAGACGCTGGCAGTTGGGGCAGGAGAGGATCTGCGTTCCCTTTTGCAATTCGATGAAGCTCTGGGGCGGGATGCTGATGTGGCAGCCGGAACAAATGCCGGCCGTGACCGGGACGATGACCGGAGCCGCCAGGCGGGAGCGGATGAATTCGTAGCGGGAGAGCACAGGCGGGGGCACGTTGCCGCCAGCGGCCCTGCGTTCATTGTCCAGCTGGCCAAGGCGGATCTGTGCGTCCTCGGTGCGGGCCTGCAGGCTGTCGGCTTTTTCCTTCAGCAGGGCTTCGAACTTTTGCAGTTCTTCGTTGATGGCCGCCTCAGCGGTGCGCTGGCGGGTGAGTTCTTCTTCCAGGGTGGCGCGCTCTTCCTCCCGCATGCGGTTGAGCTTTTCCATGTTGTCCATTTCGCGCATCATGGCGTGGTATTCCTTGGTGTTGGATGCCATCATGAGCTTGTTTTTGGACTTTTTGATTTTCAGGGAATCGTCGGTAATTTCCACGTCCACCCGCTTGGCTTGCTCCAGAAGGTACTGCATCTTCTCTTCAATTTGCGCCTTGGCGGCCTGGAGCTTGGCGAACTCTTCCCGCAGGGCGTCCACCTCTTTGGGGGCGGCTTCCATGCCTTTTTTGATGGCGATGATTTCGGAATCCACCCGCTGCAGGGCGACAAGTTGTTCAATCTGTTTGAGATACAGGCTCATGGAGTGCTCTCCTTAACGTGGCGCATCTAGAGATGGAGCAAGGGGCCGGGATGAACGGTGAGGAAAGGATCTTGACCAGGAAAAAAACGAACGGCCATGGCAGGATCGGTATTGGAAACATGCGCCGTCAGCAGCTGGGCAAAGCGGCGCATCATTTCTTCTTCAATGGAAAAATGCCCCACGTCCAGCAGACAGCCCGAGGCGGCCGCGGCGAGGTCCAGGGCGACATGATACTTGACGTCGCCGGTGATGAAGACCTCTGCCCCGCGGGCAAAGGCGGCCTCGGCCAGGCTGGCGCCGGAACCACCGCAATAGCCCACGGTGCGCACCTCGGCCGGTGCAATGCCGCATTGGCGCATGCAGGTCTGGGGCAGCAGGGCCGTGAGCCTGGCAAGGAACGCCGGCCAGGACAGGGGCCGGGACAACACGCCCACGCAGCCGATGCCGGCGCTGCCGTCGGGGGTGGTGGGTTCCAGCAGGGTCAGGTCCGTC
>JAIWOE010000224.1 GCA_020217165.1 Desulfovibrio sp.
GCAGCCGTCAGCGTGGTCTTGCCATGGTCAATGTGCCCGATGGTGCCGATGTTAACGTGCGGCTTGGAACGTTCGAATTTTGCCTTGCCCATTGTATGGTCTCCTCGTCTCGTAGAGAACGGGTCGTGCTTTTGCGGCACCCGCAGCTACTTGCGCTTGATGATTTCTTCGGCCAATTGAGCCGGGACTTTTTCGTAATGATCGAACTGCATGGTGAAGGTCGCGCGGCCCTGGCTCTTGGAGCGCAGGTCCGTGGCGTAGCCGAACATCTGTGCCAGGGGCACTTCGGCCTTCACCACCTGGGCGCCGGGCCGGGCTTCCATGGTGTTCACCCGGCCACGGCGGGAGTTCAGGTCTCCCATGACATCGCCGAGATATTCTTCCGGAGTCACCACTTCCACGGCCATGATGGGCTCCAAGAGGGCCGGGGAGGCCTTCTGGCAGGCTTCCTTGAACGCCATGGACCCGGCGATGTAGAACGCCTGTTCGGAGGAGTCCACTTCGTGGTAGGAGCCGAAGACCAGGGTCACCTTGACATCCACCACCGGGTAGCCGGCCATGACACCGCTTTTCATGGCGTCCCTGATGCCCTTGTCCACCGCTGGGATGTATTCCTTGGGAATCACGCCGCCCTTGATGCCGTCCACGAACTCGTAGCCACCTTCCGCATTAGGCTCAACTTCGATGACCACGTGCCCGTACTGGCCGCGACCACCGGACTGCTTGGCGTACTTGTGATCCACTTTGGAGGGCTTGGTAATGGTCTCGCGGTAGGCCACGCGAGGCTTACCCACGTTGGCATTGACGCCGAATTCGCGGGTGAGGCGATCCACGATGATTTCCAGGTGCAGCTCGCCCATGCCAGCAATGAGGGTCTGTCCGGTTTCCTCGTCGCTCTTGACGCGGAAGGAGGGGTCTTCCTTGGCCAGCTTGGCCAGGGAGTCGGACAGGGAGTCGCGGTCGGCCTTGGATTTTGGCTCGATGGCCACTTCAATGACCGATTCGGGAATGGTCATGGACTCCAGGGCGATGGGGCGCTTTTCGTCACACAGGGTGTCCCCGGTGGCGGCATGCTTGAGCCCCACGGCGGCCACGATGTCCCCAGCGCCAGCCCACTTGATTTCCTCACGCTTGTTGGCGTGCATCTTCAGCAGACGGCCAATGCGCTCCTTCTTGCCGGAAGCCCCCACCACAACGCTCATGCCGGATTCGATGGTGCCGGAGTAGATGCGCAGGAAGGTGAGGTGCCCGACGTAGGGGTCGGACATGAGCTTGAAGGAGAGGGCCGCCAGTGGCAGATTGTCGTCACAGGGGCACTCCACTTCCTCGCCCGTGTCCGCGTTCACGCCCTTGATGGGCGGCACTTCGATGGGCGACGGCAGATAGTCCACCACTGCATCCAGCAGGGGTTGCACGCCCTTGTTCTTGAAGGCCGAGCCGCACAGCACCGGGGTGCAGATCATGGCAATAGTGGCTTTGCGAACACCAGCGCGCAGTTCCTCGGGGGAGAGCTCCTCGCCGCCGAGGTATTTCTCCATGAGGGATTCGTCCTCTTCTGCCACGGCCTCCAGCAGCTCCAGGCGGCGAGTGTCGAACTCGTCCTTGAACTCGGCGGGCACGTCTTCGAAGGAGAACTTGGACCCTTTGGACTCGTCGTCAAAGAGGATGGCCTTGCCCTCAATGAGATCCACCATGCCGCGGAAGTTGTCTTCGCTGCCAATGGGGAACTGGATGGGCACGGGCTTGGCGCGCAAGCGGTCGCGGATCATATCCACGCAGCGCTGAAAGTTGGCGCCAATGCGGTCCATCTTGTTGACGAAGCAGATCCGGGGGACGCGATACCGGTCCGCCTGCCGCCAGACGGTTTCGGACTGCGGCTCCACCCCGGCAACGGCGTCGAACACAGCGATGGCGCCGTCGAGCACGCGCAGGGAGCGTTCCACTTCCATGGTGAAGTCCACGTGGCCGGGCGTGTCGATAATATTGATCCGGTGATCTTTCCAGTTGCAGGTGGTGGCGGCAGACGTGATGGTGATGCCGCGCTCCTGCTCCTGGACCATCCAGTCCATGGTGGCCTGCCCGTCATGAACTTCGCCGATTTTGTGCGAAACACCTGTGTAATACAGGATGCGTTCGGTCGTGGTGGTCTTCCCGGCATCAATGTGGGCCATGATGCCGATATTGCGCTGCCGATTCAAAGGGACGACGCGTGACACGGGGTGCTCCTTGACTTGTCTTGCCTTGACTTGTCTGGCCGTGAGGCAGACTACCAGCGATAGTGGGCGAAAGCCTTGTTGGCGTCCGCCATGCGATGGACGTCTTCCTTTTTCTTCACGGCGCCGCCACGATTGTTGAAGGCATCCGTGAGCTCCCCAGACAGCTTGTTGACCATGCCCTTTTCACCGCGGGCGCGGGCATAGTTGATGAGCCAGCGCAGGGCCAGGGCCACCTGACGCTCGGGGCGCACTTCCATAGGCACCTGATAGGTGGCGCCGCCCACACGACGGGGCTTGACTTCCATGTGTGGCTTCACATTGTCCAGCGCTCGCTCGAACGCACGCATAGGCTGCTCGCCCGTACGTTCGGCAAGCACGTCCAACGTCTTGTAAAAAATCGCTTCGGCATTGGCCTTTTTGCCGTTGAGCATGAGGCGATTGATGCACTTGGCGGCCATGCGGCTGCCGTACACCGGATCAGCTTGAATGCTGCGCTTGGGAGTGGAACCTTTCTTGCGAGGCATGAGGGCTTCCTTGCTTGGAGATGGCTATTTGGGCCGCTTGGCGCCGTACTTGGAACGGCCCTGGCGACGATCGTTAACGCCGGAAGTATCCAGGGTGCCGCGCACGATGTGGTAGCGGACACCGGGAAGGTCCTTCACGCGGCCGCCGCGGATCAGCACCACGGAGTGCTCCTGCAGGTTGTGCCCTTCACCAGGAATGTACGCCGTGACTTCGATCTGGTTGGTCAACCGCACGCGGGCAACCTTCCGCAACGCCGAGTTGGGCTTCTTGGGCGTGGTCGTATACACGCGGGTGCAGACGCCGCGGCGCTGGGGGCAGGCCTGCAATGCCGGGGTCTTTTTGCGCTTGCTCACTTCAAGGCGAGACTTGCGAATCAACTGATTAATGGTAGGCATTGCCTTCCTCCGTAAAAGCTCCAAAAAAAATAAAAAGAACCCCCCGACTTAGAGACCAAGCCGTAAGGTGACGCGCCGTCATGAAGCGACGCAAAGCCCAAAACTTCTATCCAACCTCACTTGAACTGTCAAGAGAATGTGGCAGAAAAACTGTGGTCACTGGATTGTTTTCCAGGAAAAGACACCATACACTGCCTGACTGCCGGGCGCCATCAAAATCATGCGAACAATGAAATGCCACCTCAGACGGGAGCGCCGCACCAGGCCCGGCGCACCTGACGCATGCCGTATGCTTCCAGGGCTGCGGCTTTGGCCTGCATGTCTGCCAGGAGCACGGCCTGGCCTTGCTCCCGCAGGGCCAGCACCTCTGCTTCGGTGTAATCCATTTCCAGCTTGTAAAGATTCCCCAGGGAGCTGGCCATGGCCCGCCGTTCCTGCTGGGAGCTCTTGCCGCTGACCTTTTTGTGCCGGATGGCCAGGCACCCCTGGTACACGGGGAACTCCCCACGGCTGCACAGGCGAAGGTCGTGCTCCAGGTCGTCATATTGCGTGGGGTTAAAGCGCAGGTCAAACCCGCCCGCCTGGTCCAGGCCGTCCCGGGTAAAGAGGTGGCAACACCCGGTCACCGAGGCGCAGGGGCGCAGATAGTCGTGCTGGCCGGCGTCCATGTCTTCAAGATGCACGGCGGAGAGACGGATATGGCGGGGATACGCCGGCGCGAGCCCCCCGGGTTCGGCCATGGGCGGAGGCTCGGTGAGCTGAAAATCCGCGCTCTGGATGCGCCAGGCGGCCCCGGTCTCCACCACCTTGCAGCCCCAGACACCAGCCTTGGGATACCGCGCCTTGGCCGCGAACAGGCGCTCCAGCCAGTCCTCGGGCACGGTGGCGTCGTCATCCATAAAGATGATGTCCGCGCAGGCGCGCACCTCGGGAGTGGCCAGGAGCCAGTTGCGGGCCGCGGGCGCGCCGATGTTCACGGGGAGGTGGATGGTGGTCAACCGATCCTTGAGGCGGGCCCGCCAGGCGGCCAGGATGCCGGAGGTGGCGTCGGTGGAACCATTGTCCAACACCACCAGCCGCGCGCCGTGCAGGCGACTGCCGGCAATGGACTCCAGGGCCAGGTTCAGATCCGGAGCCTTGTTGAAGCTGTACAGGCACACGGCCACGGGCTCCTGGGGCGCCACCAGGGCATCGGCAATGCCGGCCAGGCGGTCGTGGGCCATCAGCAGATGACTAGTGAGCCATGGGCGCTGGTTGAGGGCCTGCTTCCAGAGGGGAGCGGCGCGGTCCGCCCGGTCCATGCGCCAGAAGCTCTCGGCCAGCCGCAACTGGCAGAGGGCTTCTCCCTCGCCGCCGTCAAGGCTCCTGACCTGAGCCATGGCCTTGGCATACAAGGCGCGGGCGGCCTCGGGATCGCCTCCAAACAGCTGCACGTCCCCCATGAGCCGCAGGGCCGTCCAGGCCAGGGGGCGGGGGGCGTGCTCCTGAAACCGTTGCAACAGGGAATCGAGCCAGTCCAGTTCGCCGCGGTACACGGCCAGGGCCGCGGCCTCCCGCATCCAGAAGGCGCTGCCCGGCGCCGTCTGCAAGGTGGAATGGCAAAGGTGGCGGACCTTATCCAGATCCCGTTCCTGCTGCGCCCGCCGCAGCGCCTGGGCATCGGCCGGTGTTTCGAAATGATGCACCGCCGCCACCATCGCCTCCCGCGGCAGGGGAAGATCCGGGAACATGGCTGCGGCGGTCAGCACATCCCGGGCCAGGGCGCCGTCCAGGGGGTCATACTCCCAGGCCAGGGCCAGCAGGGCGGCACCCAGGCGCGCACAGGCCTGGCCCGCGGCATCCCGCCGCAGGGTGTGGCCGTCCATGGCGTGGGCCAGGGCCAGCCTGCCGGTGCGTTCCAGGTGATGCCGGCCGGAGGCGCCATGCAACAGTCGCTCCAGGACCGGCCCGGGGCAGGTATCCATGCAGAAAACGGAATCGAACGCAGCCATGTTGTGGTCCTCTGCTTGACAGGATGGTGCATTGCGTCCCAGATGTCTGCAGCACCCCTAGCCCGAGCGCGAGGCTTTCGCAAGTCATGTCCCTGTCACTCCACACCGCGGCATCACGATTGCCCGCCCCTGCCTGGCCCGGCCCCGAGTTTTACGACGCCTTGTCCCGGCGGCTGCTGCTGTGGAAATTCGGCGTCCAGGGCCGGGTGTGCGCCGAGGCGTCCCTGGAACATGCCCTGGCCGCAGCCGGGGAAGACCGGCGATTCCTCGCCCCGGCCGCTGGCATGGCCTTCTGGATGTGGCAGCAGCGCCCCACCAGCGCAGACCTGCTGGAGACGGCCATGACCCTGGAACGGCTGGTTCCCTTCCTGCCAGGGGAGACCCGCGCCGCATGGCAGGCCATGAGCCGCTTCAAGGCCGTGCTGGCCTCCCTGGATGCGGCCTGGCACGAAGCCTGGGATGCCGGCGACCTGGCCCGCTGCGCCGAAGCCGTGGCCAGCCGCCCCCTGCCGCCCCCCCTGGCTGGCCTGGGCCTGCGGCTGCAGGCGCAAGCGCTCATATATAATGATGCGACTGCGGCCATGG
>JAIWOE010000225.1 GCA_020217165.1 Desulfovibrio sp.
GCCCACAATGGCGTCCACATATTCATAGCCAGCCCCGCGGGGCAGGGGCTCGAACTTGACCCAGCAGTCGCCAAACTGGCCGCGGCCGCCGGATTGCTTCTTGTGCCGGCCCTGCACGTCCGCCGTGCCCTTGATGGTTTCGCGGTAGGGCACCTTGGGGGTCTTGAGGATGATGTCCACCTTGTATCGCCGCTTGGCGCGTTCCACGGCGGTTTCGATGTGCATCTGCCCCATGCCGGAGAGCAGGATGTCGCCGCTTTCCTCATCGCGAGTCAGCCGCAGGGTGACGTCTTCATCAAGGAGCTTGTGCACGGCCTGGTACACCTTGTCTTCGTCCCCTTTTTCCTTGGGCGCCAGGGCATAGGTGAGCAGGGGGGGGGCGATGGCCGGTGCTTCCAGGGCAAAGGCTGCTTTTTCCGCGGCCAGGGTGTCTCCGGTGGCGGTGTTCTTGAGTTTGGCGATGGCCACAATGGCCCCGCACTCCGCAGCTTCCTTGGTGGGGGTCTGGGTCTTGCCCAGGAGCTGGAGCAACTGGCCCACGCGTTCCGTATCGCCGGTGCGGCTGTTCAGGTAGGACGTGTCGGCCGTGAAGGTGCCGGAGAGCACGCGCACCAGGGAGAGCTGCCCGGCAAAGGGGTCGGACAGGGTTTTGAACACAAAGGCCGCCGCGGGCTCGGTCTCGGAGGAGGGGCGTTCGGCGCCGTCCTGGCCCAGCCAGGGCTTGCGTTCCAAGGGAGAGGGAAACAGCTGCTGCACGGCATCCAGCACCAGGGCGCCGCCCTTGTTTTGCAGGGCTGCGCTGACCACCACGGGCACCAGGGAGCCGCCGAGCACCCCGGCGCGCAGGCCGAGGCGGATGTCTTCGAGGGAAAGCTCGCCGGCATCCAGGTATTTTTCCATCAACTCTTCATCGCTTTCGGCGATGTTCTCAATGGCAGTCTCGCGCAGGGTGGCGGCTTCGTCAGTCAGCTCCTCGGGGATATCGCTTTCGCGCAGGGATCCATCCTTCTGGAACAGCAGGGCCTTGTTGGCCATGAGGTCCACCACGCCCACAAAGTGGTCCTGCTGGCCGATGGGCAGGTGCAGCAGCACGGGCTTGACGCCCAGCACGGTGCCCAGGGAGGCGAAGGCCATGGAAAAATCGGCCCGGTCGCGGTCCAGTTTGGTGATGCAGATCATGCCCGGCAGGCCGGCGGCCATGGCCTGTTGCCAGAGCTTGCGGGCTAGGGGGCGGGCGCCATCCACGGCGTCCACGCAGAAGAGCACGGCATCGACGGCCGTGAACAGCAGGGGCATGTCGCCAATAAAATTGTTTTCCCCGGGAGTGTCCAGCAGGTAGTGCGGGCTCTTGTTCCAGGCGAACTGGGCTACGGCAGGCTGGATGCTGCCGCGTCGCTTGATTTCCTCGGGTTCGTAGTCAAGGCAGGTGGCGCCTTCTTCGATGGACCCGAGGCGGGACAAGGCCCCCGCGGTGTGCAGCAACATTTCGGCAAGGGAGGTTTTGCCCGAGCCCCCTGCCCCGGCCAGGGCATAGGTGCGTTGGGCGTCCAGACGTTTGGCCATGGGTCGCTCCTTGATGTTGGAGGACAGTATTGAGTGACAAAACGGCCGCCTGCGCGACAATCTGGTGACACAGTTTTAAAGGGGTAGAGCCTTGCGCCAAGGGTTGTCAAGCCTCCTGAACCGCCTTTCGGGATTGATTACGCAGTCAATGGCTCTTGCCGGCCTCAGCAGAGGCGGGCCGGCTGCCACCGCCGCACGGCGTTGATGCGCCAGAGGGCCTCGGCGGTACGCAGGTCCTCGCGCCGGAGCACGGCTTCCCGGAGAATGCCCCGGGCCAGGAGCCGTTGCCGGTAGATCCCGGGGAGCAGGCCGCAGGGGGCGGCCGGGGTCAGCAATTGCCCGTCCTTCTTCAGCACCAGGTTGCCGAAGCAGCATTCGGTGAGCTCCCCGCGTTCGTTGTACAGCAGCACGTCGTGGGCCTCGGGGAATCTGGCCAGGGCGGCCTCGAACCGGCTGCGGCGGGTGGTTTTGTGGGACAGGAAAAGGTCGGACGAATCCACGGGGCTGCTGTCCAGGGCCAGCCGCAAGGTGGTGCGCCGCAGGGGGGGCAGGGGGTGGGATTCGATGTGAAAGGTGCCGTCGGCCTCCACCAGCAGCCGCAGTTTGTGCCGGCCCTGGGGGGTCTCCCGGGCCGTGTGCAGGAGGGCCTCCCGCACGGGCCCGGCCTGGAACCGCACCCCCAGGACCGCCGCCGAGGCCGCGCAGCGGGCCAGGTGTTGCTCCAGATACGGCAGGCGACCGTGCTCCAGCACCAGGCTTTCCAGGAGGGAAAAGGGTTCGGGATCGGCGAACCGCAGCTTGAGCCGGCATTCGGCGTATTCGCCGTCCAGGGCGGAATCCCAGGTGATGCCGCCGCCCACGGAGCAGACGGCGCGACCCTGCCGGACCACGAGGGTCCGGATGGGCACGCTGCAGATGGTCTCCCCCCCGGGTTTGATGAGGCCAATGGCCCCGCAGTACACCCCCCGGGGGTGGGGTTCCAGGGCATGGATGGCCTGCATGGCCGCGAGTTTGGGCGCGCCGGTGACCGAACCGCAAGGGAACAGGGCGGTCAGGATGTCTTGCAGCCGCGTGCCGGGTCGCAGGGTGGCCGTCACGTCCGACACCATCTGCAACACCGTGGGATAGCGCTCCACCCGGCAGCAGTGTCTGACAGCCACCCCGCCGGGCCGGGCCAGACGGCCGAGGTCATTGCGCAGGAGGTCCACAATCATGATGTTTTCGGCCCGTTCCTTGGGGGAGGCGGCCAGGGCTGCCGCCCGGGCATCATCTTCCTGCGGCGTGCGCCCCCGGGGGGCGGTGCCTTTCATGGGCCGGGCCAGGAGTCGATCCCCGGCGGGATCCGGCAGGCGGTGGAAGAACAGTTCGGGTGAGCAGGAGAGAATCTGCACTGATCCCAAATCCACAAACGCGCCGTAGCCCGGCTGCTGCGTTGCCAGCAGGGCCCGATGCCAGGCCAGCAGGTCGCCGCCTGCCTGGCAGACGAAGGGCATGGTGTAATTGACCTGATAGACTTCCCCGGCCTGCAGCAGCTGGCGGATGCGGGCAAAGCCGGCCCGGTAGGCTGTGGCGTCCACCAGGGGCTGCCAGTATCCGTGGGCATGGGAGGCCGGGGGCGCATGGGGGGGCTGCGGCTCCGGGCCATGAAAGGCCGCGGCCCAGGCCAGGGGCAGGGGAGCGATGGCGTCGAGGGATGCGGGAGGATGCACGGCCATGCGGGGTTCAAAGGCCGGGGCGGCCTCGTAGGCCAAAAGGAAGACGCTCCAGGCGCCGGCCAGGGCGGCGGCCTCGGCGGCGGCCAGCAGGGGCATCACCTCGTCCAGTCGCCGGGCCTCCCATTGGGCGACGGGCCGGGCCAGGGAGACGGACCAGGACGGGGCGTCAACGTCCCCGGTGGTGGAGACAGCAGGGGCACAGGGGGCGCTGGTCAGCAGCACCCGGGCAGGGGAGAGGCTCACGGCGCAAAGGCGAGCTGGACCGGGATGGGGAGCGGCGCCTGGACGGAACGTGCCGGCGTGCTGTTGCCCGGGGCCATGGCCGGCACCTGCGTGCATTCCAGGCCCTGCTGGGTGAGGAAGTGCAGGATGGACCGCTCGCCCACCAGATGTCCTGCGCCCACCACCACGAAGACCCGCTCCCCACGGTCCAGGAATCGTGCGATGCCCTGGGCCATGGCCTCGTTGCGGCGGTCGAAGAGGATTTCGTAAAAGGGTTCCAGCAGGGGAAAGCGGTGGCGGTCCTCAAAGGTCAGGCGGCCCATCTCCGTGGCGTCCCCGCGTTTCCAGGCGTCCAGGGTGTCGCGGGTGAACCGGGGAATGTCGTCCATTTCGTCCAAAGCCTGGAGCAGCACGGCTTCCTGCACGGCCGGGGAGAGGTCCTGATCCATGGTCAGCTGGAATTCCAGGGTTTCCAGTTCATGGATGGGCATGCCCGCGGCCCGGGCGCGGCGCAAAAAGTGTTCGTCCACACCGTAATTGGTGGAATAGCCCAGGGAATTCAGCCGCATGTTGGTGATGACAGCCATGAGGCCCAGGGGCTTGAGGGTCAGCAGGCGCGAGGGCAGGCCCTGGGCCTTCAGGAAGGTCAACACCTGGGCCGCGCCTTCGGGGGACAGGACGTCCCTGAGGGTCTGCCCCTCGGGCAATCTGGTGAAGGCATCCAACTGCGGGGCCATCTTGGCGAGCTTTTCCGGAGAGACATCCACCTCCACAACCAGGGCGGCGGCGTCCAGGAAGGCGCGGTTCACGGCCGGATCCACGGGATAGAGGCTAGCATCGGCCATGTGCAGGCTGCCGAGCAGGTGCGCCACGGCCTCGCCCTTGCGCACCTGCCACATGAACGTGGCGGCCGTCTGGGCTGCAGCCGGGGTCACCAGGGCAGGCAGCAGACCCAGGCACAGCAGAGGCAGGATTCTGAATAGAAAAGCGCGGACAAGGCGCATGGAAACATCCTCTTACAGGAAAGGGCAATGGTTATTCCGGAGTGATGAGGAAAAATACCAAATTGTCATGGTCCCGCCGTCACTTCTTCACGGTGGCAGGGATAGGTGCGCAACATACACAGGGACGTGGCCGGGGGCAATGCCAGCCGGCGAGGTCGCGGCATATAAGGAGAAGTCTCGGTGTTCAACAATACATCCATCGGCCTTGCCGTCACAGTGCTGCTTGTTGGAATCCTTTCCGTGTTCCTGGGAGGGATTGGCGCAGCGAACTACTCGTTTAGCAAGCAGGAAAAACAACGCGCCCTGGAAGAAATGGGCGGGCAGATCGCCTCACGGCTTTCCCTGACCATGGCTGGAGCCTTGTGGAATCTGGAGAAAAAACAGGGCGAGGAGGTCATCGCCAGCGAAATGCTGGCCCGGGACGTGGCCGCCATTGTGGTGACCGAGGGAACAGGCAATCGTGTGTTTGCCGGCATGGGCCGTGACGGGGACTGGGGAGTTGTGCCCCTGGCCGATCTGGGGACTGCCAATCAGGCTGGCTCCCTTGTCTTTGTCAAACCCGTGCTCAAGGGAGACAAGCAGATAGGCATGGCCCACGTCCAGCTGACAGCCGGTTTTCTGCAACAGGAATTGCAGGATCTGCTGGTGATGACCGTGGCTGCGGTGCTTGCGGCGGACGTGCTCATCGTGTTGGCCCTGCTGCTGGCCCTCAGGCAGATGTTGCTCGCTCCGTTGGCGCGCCTGGAGAAATATGCCGTCACCGTCGGCTCGGGGTCGCTGACGTGCGAAGAGCCGGCCGGCCGCTTCATGGGGGAGCTGTTGCGGCTCAAAAACGCCCTGGCTGCCATGGTCTGCAACCTGGGGGAGACCATCCAACAGGTGCAGACCAAGGAACAGGAAGCCATGGCCCTGGCCCGCAATGCCGAAGAAGCCCGCGCCCTGGCCGAAGAAGCCCGCGAGCAGGCCGTGGCCTCCCGCCAGCAGGGCATGATGGAAGCTGCCGGCATTCTGGAGGAGGCCGTGGCCCAGCTGGCCGTTTCTTCCCAGCAGCTGGCCGGGCAGGTGGAACAGGTCTCGCACGGAACGCGGGATCAGCGCGCCAAGATTGCCGAAACCCTTACCGCCATGGCCGAAATGACTG
>JAIWOE010000226.1 GCA_020217165.1 Desulfovibrio sp.
TGCGCGCCGCCGTGGGTGTGCGGCCCAACACCATGGTCATTGGCCCCAAGGTGCTGGCTGCCCTGAAGACGCATCCCCTGATCCTGGACCGCATCAAGTACACCGGCCGGGACGTGCCCACCCTGGAGCTGCTGGCCAGCCTGTTCGGGGTGGACACGGTGGCCTCGGGGGACGCGGTGCAGGAAGACGCCGCGGGCGCGATTGCGGACCTGTGGGGCGGGGACGCCGTGCTGGCCTACACGGCCATTGCCGGCCTGGCCGGCAGTGCCAGCATGGGCACGCCGTCCTACGGCTACACCTACCGCCTGCGCAACTATCCCGTGGTGGAGCGGCCGTATTACGACGCCGACCTGCGCAGCTGGAAGTACCCGACCTTTGACGCCGTGGCCCCGGTGCTGGCCGGCGCAGATGCGGGCTTCCTCTTCAAGGATGCGGCGTAATGTACTGCACCGTGCCCGAGGTGCTGGTCCTCTTGCCCGAGGCCGAAGTGCTGCAGCTGGCCGATGACGCCCTGACGGGGGATCTGGAATCCCCTGCGGTGCAGGCCGTGCTCACGGAATGCATCGAGCAGGCCGGCCGGGAGATCGACGCCTTTGTGCAGGCCGTGCGGCCCGTGCCCCTCACTCCCGTGCCCGGCCTCATCGCCAACATCGCGGCCAAGCTGGCCGCGCACAACCTCTGGCTGCGCCGGCCCGGCGTGAACGAACCTGAGCCCTGGCAGCGGGAAAGCGCCCGCTGCCGGCGGCTCCTGGAGCAGATTGCCCTGGGCAGGCTGGCCCTGGGCGCGCCCTCGGGAGCCGCGCCAGGCACGGAGCCGGCCACGGCCAATGCGCCGGCTTTTGTGCAGGGCCAATCCGTCATGGACACGTACACGGGGGGCTGGTGATGGCCGGCATCTCCTACACCGTCAACGACGCCGCGATCAAGGAAGCCCTGCAGGCCCTCAGGCACAAGGCCGGGAACCTGCGGCCGGCCCTGCGCAGCATTGGCGAGATCATCATCAACCAGACCGACGACGCCTTTGCATCCGGCGTCAGCCCGGCCGGGGAGCCCTGGAAGCCGTCGGGCCGGGTGCGCACATTCGGCGGGCAGACGTTGGTCAACACCGCCCGCCTGCGCAATGCCATCACCAAAGAGGTGGGCGGCGACGAGGTGCAGGTGGGCACCAGCGTGGCCTATGCGGCCATCCATCAGCTGGGCGGATACATCAAGCAGAAGAGCCGGACGCAGACCAACGCCCATGATGCCAGGGGCCGCTTCCTGAGCCGGGCCAGGGAGCGCCGCCGCAAGAAGCCCGTGGTCATCAGCACGGCCGTCATCGGCGCGCGGACCATCCGCATGCCGGCCCGGCCCTTTTTGCCCGATGACACCAGCGTGAACCGCGACGCCATCCTGGCCACCATCGCCAGGCACCTGGAGCTGTTCTGATGCCTGCCCGCCCCGCCCGAACCGACGTGGAAGACGCCATCCTGGACCTGCTGCGCGCCGGGCTGCCCGCCCTGAAGCAGCTGGGCAGCCTGCCCCTGGGCCTGCACGACCGGGCCGCCCTGGACGTGCGGGACAGCGCCGTGTGGGTCTACTACGCCGGCGGGGAGCCCCTGGACGGCGCGGGTGACAACGAGTCCCTCTCCGGCCATCTGCAGCAGGAACAGTGGACCTTTGCCGTGCTCTGCCTGGCCAAGCGCTACCGCGGGGCCAGGGACGGCGCAGGCGCGGCGTGCGAGCTGCTGGAGGCCGTGGTGGGCATCCTGGCCGGGGCTTCGCCCTGTGACCTGCCCTTGTCCAAAGGCCCGGACCGCCTCTTGCCCCTGCCCGAGGGCTGCGGCGTGGTGGGCTACGAAATCCTCTTCACCTGCGACACCATCATGCAGCGCCTGGAATAGCCGGCGCGCAAGGAGCATCCCCCATGGCAGTCAAACCCATCAAATGGTCCCACGTGCCCGTGCGCCTGCCCCCCGTGGCCGCCGGCTCCCCCGTGGCCCTGACCGGCGTCACCAACGCCAGCGAGGCCGTCTGCAGCAAGACGGCCCACGGCTTCGTGGTGGGCGATTATCTCTGGCTCACCGTGGACGCCGGCATGTGGCAGCTGCACAACCGCATCGCCCGCGTCAAGGCCGCCACCGCCGACACCTTTACCCTGGAAAACCTGAACACCACCCTCTTTGACCCCGACGTGGAAGACAAGACCTTTGCCCGCAAGGTGACCTTTGACCACAGCCTGGCCACGGCCACCACCGTCTCCACCAGCGGCGGCGAGCCCGAGGACATCGATACCACCGTTACCCACGCCGACCTCCGCACCACCATGCCCGGCCTGCCCAGCGCGGCGAGCTATCAGTTCGACAGCATCTGGGACCCGGCCAACGAGGCCCTCAAGGCCTTCCAGGCCGCGGCGGACGCCCAGGACATGCGGGCCTTTCAGTTCCAGTTCGGCAGCTCCGGCCGCACGATGGTAGTTGCCGGCTACCCCTGGACCAACCTCTTGCCCAGCGGCTCGGCCCAGGCCCTGGTCACCACCCGCCTGGGCATCAACCTCGCCGCCCGCGCCTCGTTCTATACGACGTAGGAGAAGGACGCTTGGGGGAAACCTTTCTGGAAGAAAGGTTTCCCCCAACACCCCCTTCCAAAGACTTTTACCAAGGGTGAATGGATATGCTTAAATTGACTCCCGATCCGCAGTTCAAGGCCAAGGTGGCCATCACCGTGCCTGGCCAGGACGCCCCGGCCAGGATCACCGTCACCTACAAGTACATGACCAGGTCCCAGGCCGAGGCCTGGGGCCGCGGCCTTGAGGGCAAGTCCGACGCCGACGCCCTGGCGGACGTGGTCCTGGGCTGGGAAGGCGTGGACGCGCCCTACAGCCGCGAGTCCCTGGACCAGCTGCTGGACGCCTACCCCGCCGCAGGCCTGGAACTGCTGGTGGCCTTTCGCAAAAACCTGCTGGAGAGCCGGCAAAAAAACTGAGGGCCGCCGCCCGCGCCCTCATGGCCGGGGGGGGCGGCGGCGGTGATCCCGAGAAGATGGCCCAACAGGCCGCGGCCATGGGCTTGCCCGTGGAACTGCTGGAACTGGCCGAAGGGTATGCGGACGTGGAGGTCTACCCGGACAACTGGCCGGCGCTCCACCTCTTCCGGGACCTGGCCACGCAATGGCGGGTGGGCATGGGCGGGGCCACGGGCCTGGATTACGCGGCCCTGCCGGCGGTCATGGACCTGCGCGGCGTGCCCCAGGCCGAACGGGCGGAGCTCTTCGACTGCCTGCAGGTGCTGGAGGCCGAGGCCCTCGCCGCCTGGCGGGAGGAGTGAGGGCGTAACGGACGGGGCGGGCGGTGGGAATGGCGTCAGACCACACCGTTGACGACACAGACGGCCACGAGCAACGGCAGGGCCAGAAAGATCCAGGCCCCCAGGGCCTGACAGAGCAGCCCCGCGGCCACAAAGGCCCCGGCAAAGGCCAGGAACGCAAAGCAGAGGCGGAAAAGCAGCATGGCCAAATCCTATGACGTAGGGATCCGCATCACCGCGAAGGACGAGACCGGTCCAGCGTTAACCAAAACGCGGGCCGGTGTCGAGTCCATTTCCCGCCAGCTGGAATCCATGCGCGCCTACGCCCTGGGGGCCTTCACCGGGGTGGCCGCGTTGGGGCAGGCCCGGGAGGTGCTGGCCCTGGCCGATGCCGTGCAAAGCATGAACGCCCGCCTGCGCCTGGCCGTGGGCGGCGCGGACGCCTTTGCCGCGGCCCAGGCCCGGGCCTATGCCATCTCTGCCCGGACCGGCGCGGGCTACGAGGCCACGGCCACCCTCATGGCCCGGCTGTCCACCGTGGCCAAGGGCTACGGGGTGACGCAAGAGCAGGTGTTCCGGGTGACGGAAGCCACGGGCAACGCCCTGAAGGTGTCCGGAGCCGGGGCGCAGGAAACGGCGTCGGTGATCCGCCAGCTCTCCCAGGCCATGGGCTCCGGCGTGCTGCGCGGCGATGAATTCAACGCCATCATGGAGAACGGCACCCGCCTGGCCCAGGCCCTGGCCGACGGCCTGAACGTGCCCATCGGCAAGTTGCGCGGCCTGGCGGAACAGGGCCTGCTGACCACAGACATAATGGTCAAGGCCCTGGAATCGCAACGCGAGACGCTGGCAGCCGAAGCCGCGGCCATGCCCAAGACCATTGGCATGGCTGCCACCCGCGTGGCCGACGAGTTCGGACGCATTGTGGACGCCGCCAACCAGGGCAGCGGGGCCACGGGCATCATGGCCAGCGCCCTGGATGCCCTGGCCGTGAACCTGGAAACCGTGCTGGGCGGCGCAGCCGTGGCAGCCGTGGGCGGCCTGGCCTTGGTCACGGCCAGGGGGGCCTCCGCCGCATTTGACTACGCCAAGGCCTTATACGCGCAAATGGCAGCGGAGCGACAGGCCATGGCCGTGACCCTGGCCCACAAGGAGGCCGCCGTCTCCTACGCCCTGGCCGACGTGATGCGGGCGCAAACCGTGGTCAACCAGACCAAAGGCATGGCCCGGCTGGATCAGGTGGTGAACACGCTGATCCCGGCTCAGCAACGCCTGACAGCGGCCCAGCAGGCCCTGACGGCGGCGCAGAACGCGGGAGGCATCGCCGCCCGCGCCCTGTCCGGCGCGCTGGGCTTTGTGGGCGGACCGTTGGGCGCCATCACCCTGGCCCTGACCGTGGGCGCCACAGACTGGGCGCTTTGGGGGGACAAGGCGGAAACCGCCACCAGCAGGGCCAGGAAATCCGCCGAAGACGCCCAGGCCGCCTTGGACCGCCTCAGGGACAGGAAACAGTACGGGGAGGACGAGCTGGCCCCGGTGCGCAAAGGCATCGCGGAGCTTGAAGCCGCCCTGGCCGAGATGCGGCGCACCGAAATCCAATGGGACCCGGAAACCGGCGAACCCCGCGAGGTGCGGGGCTACAGCGACAGCGACATCCAGGCCGCGCAAGCGCGCCTGGACAAGATGCGGCAGGACTTGGCCAATGCCCAACAGGAACTGGCCAGCCAGGCCCAGGGCCTGGCTGGTATCGCCGCCTCCGGCGTGACGAACATCATGGAATCCGCCTTCGCCAGGCTGGAGCAGGGCTACAAGGACAAGCTCGACCCCCTGGCCGCGGAACTGGAGAAACTCAGGAAGGCGGCCGCCGAAGCCGGCATTGCCACGGATTCGGAGAGATTCAAGCAGGCCGAGCAGCTGGCGCGGGACATCTTCGCCAAAAAATCCGACATCAATGTGAGTATTGGCGACGTCGGGAAGCAGCTGCGAGACAAGACGGTCAAGGCCATCAAAGACGGTGTGCAGTATGAATTTGGTGCAAAAAATCTGTCCAGCCTGGTGATTGACTGCTCGGGGTTCGTTACGGCGTTACACGCGCCCGTGGTGAAGGGGATTGTGGAGGCGCAAAAGGGCGCGCTGCCAGAGGACATGGTGGCCGCCCTGAAATCGTCTTCAGACGGCATCATCACCAATGTTGCAAACATCACTGGCGACCTCGTTAAAACGAAGGCGAATGCGCTTGATTTTTCACGGCTCCGCGAAGGGATGTTGGTCGGTATCGATACTGGCGTCACTGGCTTTGAAAAAAAAGAAAAGCCGGGAACGCGCACATACGGAATCGATCATATTGTC
>JAIWOE010000227.1 GCA_020217165.1 Desulfovibrio sp.
GTGGCCCTGGCCGTGCGGGTGGCCGGCAGCGTGGAGGCCTTCGTGGACGCCATGAACGCCCGGGCCGTGGGCCTTGGGCTCACGCACACGCGCTTTGCCACGCCCCACGGCCTGCCGGCGCCGCAGCAATACAGCACCGCCAGGGACCTGGCCCGTTTGGCCTGGGTCCTGATGGGGCAATATCCTTATATCTTGAATTTTTCCGCCATGCCGAGCTGTCTGGTGCAGGGGGTGTCGCTGTATAATCGCAACGACCTGCTCCAGATGCCCGGAGTGGATGGCCTGAAGACCGGCGCCACGGCCGAGGCCGGCGCGTGCATCATCCTCACGGCGCAACGCCAGGGGCGCCGCGTGCTCGTGGTGGTGCTGGGCGCCAGGGATGCTGCAGCAAGAACCCGCGAGGCCGCAGCCCTGCTGGAACGGGCCTTTGCCCAGCCGCAGGCCCCGTGACCCTCGTGTCCTGGCATGAGGATCCGGTGGAGACTTTCCCCGATTTCGTGGAGGATCGTCAGCCGAAATCCGCGGATTTCGGCTGACTCACGGAGCGTTCGGCCCCGGGGGCGCCTTAATTCAGGCCGTGGGCGCCGCCCAGGTATTTGATGGAGACGATTTCGTACTGAATGCGGCCCTTGGGCGCTTCCACGGTCACTTCGTCGCCTTCTTCCTTGCCCATGAGGGCCTGGGCCACGGGGGAGAGGATGGAGATGGAGCCCTTGGTGGGTTCCGCCTCGTCCGGGCCGAGGATAGTGTAGGTTTTGGTGTCTCCGGTGTCCACATCCTCGATTTCCACGGTGGCCCCAAAGGTCACCTTTTCGCTGGAAATGGTCTTCAGATCGATGACATTGGCCGTGGCCATGCGTCCTTCGATGTAGCGGATGCGGGCTTCCATCATGCCTTGGCGTTCCCGGGCGGCGTCGTAGCCGGCGTTTTCCCGCAAATCGCCTTCCTCGCGGGCTTCCTTGATGGCCTGGATCACTTCCGGCCGTGCCGCCTTGAGCTGTTCCAGCTCCTGCTCCAGCCGTTTGAAGCCTTCCTTGGAAATGGGGATGCTGCTCATGGATGCGCCTCGAAATGCCTGCAGGTGGATAAAAAAAATCAACCGCCGGCGAATCGCCGGCAGTCGATGTGTGCCTGATCGATGTGTGGGTAGGTGTGTTGGAAGTACCCCTATAGAGCAGGATGGGCAGCAGGTCAAGGCCCGGGGTTCACGGCCCGGTTCATCACCCGATTCGCCGTCCGGCCCCAAGGCACAGGGCCAGGGCAGCCAGCTGCAGCACGCCCAGGGCGGCCATGGTCCACTCCCAGGTGCTGTGCCTGTACAGCATTGCCGGCAGCGCGGAACCGGCGGCGCCGCCCACGTAATAAAAGGAAAGATAGAGTCCGTTCACCACGCTGCGTTGCCCGCAGCCCAGCTCATTGAGCCAGCCCGGCAGCACGGAATGCACCTGAAACATGCCGATGCACAGCACCAGCACGGCCACAAAGGTCATGGCATAGGTGGTGGGCAGGAACAGGGGGATACACCACAGCAGCACTACGGCTCCCAGCAGCACCGTGCGCGCTTCGCCGCCCAGGCGCAAGACCGTCCAGGGGGCGGCCAGGGAGATGAGTATGCCAATGAGATAGCCCACGTACAGCGCAGCCACGCGAAGGGGGGAGCTGCCGGCGCCAATTTCCACAATACGGAAGGGCAGCAGGTTCAGCAGGGCGGTAAAGATGAAGAATTCCAGAAAAATAAAGCAGAAAAAAGGCAGGAAGCCGGGCGTGCGCAGCACCTCCGCCAGGGCCGAAAGCTCCAGCCGGGCAAAGCCCCCACCGCGGCTCCGTGGCATGCCCAGGGCCATGGCCCACGCGGCCACGGTGAGCAGGGATACCGCCCCCAGCCCCCAGCGCCAGCCCCACCACGACGCCACGGCCCCGGCCAGAAACCTCCCGAAAAAGCCGCCAAAAATGGTGGCCGCCACGTACACGGCCATGGCTCGGCCAATGGAGTGCTCGCACAGCATGCCCGAGGCCTGCCGCTCTTGCAAGGCCGCGCCGGCCAGGGTCATCAGGGAGGTGAGCACCGCCGGCGCCAGCAGACCCTGCACCACACGCAGGGCCAGGAGCAGGGGGAAGGTCGGCGCCAAGCTGACGGCCAGGGTGGAGGTCATGAGCAGGCCAGAGCCCCATACCAGCAAGCGATGGGCCGGGAAGGAACGCAAGAGAAGCCCGTAAAACAGGGGGGCAAGCCCCAGGGGCAGCAGGGTGGCCGTGGTGACCAGAGACACGGTGGTCTTTTCCAGCGCAAAGGCCTGCTGCAACATGGGCAGCAGGGGCTGCGGGCAATGCATGGCCGAGAAGGTGGCCACGGCAATGACGACCGGGGCGGTCCGGTCAAAGCCAAAGGTCCGCCAGAGCCTGGGGCGCGCAGGCTTTTCCGCAATGCTTATGGTGGTCATGAGGATGCATCCTCCTACAATGGCAGCATATAATATCGCAATTCGCAATGCTGATTGCGATGCTGCTGCGTCCTCTCCCGGCCCCGATGCTCAAATCTCTTCCTGCTGCTTGCCGCAGTCAGGTTCGTGCGCTATGGTGTTGGCATTCCCGCACCCGTATCTTCAGGAGGCTGCCATGGCTTTTTCCGCGTCCCTGCCCTTCAAGGGTGAACAGGTGGAGTACGATCCAGATCGCAATGTGGCCCTGGTGCACTGCGAACGTTGCGGCCATCCCAACGAGGTGGAATGCTTCAAGGCCCGCGACGGCAGTGTGGAAGTGCCCGGTTTTTCCTGCGAGAACTGCGGACACTGGAACGCGCCGGAATAGCCGCCCGACATCAGGCCGTCACATGGCCCAGCGCCCTTGTCACGGGTGTCGAGCCCAAGGTCAGGCAGGCAATCCCTAGCATTGGCTCTGCCATCACACAAGCGACGGTGACTTTAGGACGCCCTGCGGAGAAGACGGTGACGGTGGGGTGACGTCAACAAAACGTCGCACACTTGTCACACAATGGGCGCGGAGGAGGGGCATTGTCCCTACGTGAAAAGATGCGTTGCCGGGTTCGGCACGCACCACGCAAGGAAGGCTCCCATGCACATGCCCCGCGCCGTTTCGTTCCACACCATCTCCTTCAAGGCCAAGCTCCTTGGCGGCATCCTCGCGACGGTGGCTGTGGTCATCCTGGCCATGACCGCCATCAATCAGGCCCTGGTGGGGGATTCCCTGGCCGTGCTCGGCCGCGCCTCCCTGCATTCCTTTGGGGAGTCCGTGGAAGCGATGATGGAAATGCAGCAGGCCCTGCTGCAGGAGAAGGCCCATACCGACACCGGCGTGGTGCTGCGGGAGGTGAACTCCAAGGGCTTTCCGTCATTGAATAAGATGAACACCTTTCCCCTGGTCATCCCCCGGGAGGGCGGCGGAGAGCTCACGGTGGAGCTCCCCTCCATCGACCTGGGGCCCGTGACCCTGACCGGCAACCATACCTTTTTCGACCCCATCCGGGAGGTGGTGGGAGGGCACGTGAGCCTGTACCAGTTCTTTGAGGAAGGCCTGGTGTTGGTGGCCAGCACCGTCCCCGGGGCTGCCCCGGGGCAGGGCGGCGTCATCCCAAAGGAGTCTCCCCTGGGCACGGCCCTGGCCAGCGGGAAGGAGTTTTACCAGGTGGCCAGCATCGGCGGCGCATTGTTGTTCAACGGCTATGCGCCCCTCATGGACTTTTACGGCGTGCCCCTGGGCGTGGTGGTGGCCAGCCGGCCCATCATCACCCCGGATTTCGAGAAGTCCATCCAGGCCCTGAACGTGGGTGGCAAGGGGGAGAGTTTTCTGTTTGATGCCGAGGGATTGCTGGTCAGTCATCCGTCCAGGGCCGGGCAGAGCCTGGCTGGTGCGCCCTATTGGACCAGTTTCCGGGACACCACGGAAGGGTTTGTGGACTATCAGGACGCCAACGAGTCCCGGGTGGCCTTTTTGCGGTATTACGCTCCCTGGCAGCTGACGTACGGTTTCAGCCTGTCAGAGTCGGAAATGGCCCACGGGGTGGACGTGGCCCTGCGCAACGCCGGGCTGCTCATTGCCGCCGGGGCCATCCTGCTCACGGGGCTGGTGGTCTGGGTGCTGGTGACGTCCGTCACCTCACCCCTCAAGCGCATCGAGGCGTATGCCGCCCAGGTGGCCGAGGGCGACCTCACGGCCCGTTTGGAAGGCAAATATCCTGGGGAGCTGGGGCACGTGCAGCGGTCCATTGAGCAGATGGTGGCCCGCCTGAAGGATCGCCTGGGCTTTTCCCAGGGTGTGCTCTCGGGCATTGCCGCGGCCCTGCCGTGCATGACCCTGGACCCCCGCGGGCACATCACCTTCACCAACAAGCTGCTCTTGGATATTCTGGAAAAACAAGGCACGCCCGAGGACTACGTGGGTCGCCACGCCGGGGAGTTCTTCTACGGCGAGGCCGGCCGCCGCACCCGCACCATCCAGGCCATGGAGGAAGACCGCACCCTGCAGGGCGAAATGGAAGTGCAGGCCCCCAGCGGCGAGCTCAAGGTGATGCAGGTGAACGCCAATCCCATCAAGGACCTGGACGGCGCCCTCATCGGCGCGTTTACCATCTATCATGATCTGACCACCATCCGCCGCCAGCAGCGAGAGATTCATTCCCAGAACGACACCATTCTCGCCGCCGCCGAGCGGGCCAATACCATTGCCGACGCCATCGCCTCCGCCGCGGTGCAGTTGTCCCGCCAGGTGGGAGCCACCACCCAGGGGGCCACGCATCAGCGCGAGCGCATTGCCGACACCGCGGAGCAGCTGGACAAAATGGCCGTCATGAGCACCCAGGTGGCCCAGAACGCCGCCAGCGCCGCCGACGAAGCCAGCCAGGCCCAGGATCAGGCCCAGGAAGGCCGCCGCACCGTGAGCGAGGCCGTGGCGGCCATGGCCCGCATTCGCGAGCAGATGCAATCCCTGGATCAGTCCATGACCACCCTGGGCACCAAGGCCCAGGACATCGGGCGCATCATCACCGTCATTCAGGATATCGCCGACCAGACCAACCTCCTGGCCCTCAATGCAGCCATCGAGGCCGCCCGGGCTGGCGATGCCGGACGCGGGTTTGCCGTGGTGGCCGACGAGGTGCGCAAGCTGGCGGAGAAAACCATGAGCGCCACGCGGGAGGTGGGGGACACGGTGCGGGCCATCCAGGAAAGCGCCCGCAGCACGGGCAACGCCACGAGCCAGGTGCTGCTGGCCGTGGAGGACGGCGCTGCCCTGGCCTCCAGTTCCGGGCAAACCCTGGAGCGCATCGTCTCCGTGGTTTCCCAGACGGCGGGTAAGGTGCTGGACATTGCCCGGGCTGGCCAGGAGCAAGCCACGGTCTCGGCAGCGGTCTCCATGGCTATGGAGGATGTCAGCGGCATTTCAGAAGAAACCGCCCAGGGCATGCACGCGGCGGACCAGGCCGTGGTCCAGTTGAACGACCAGGCCGCGGCCCTCAAGGAGATCA
>JAIWOE010000228.1 GCA_020217165.1 Desulfovibrio sp.
CCCACCAACTTTGAGCGAGGGGTGGTCAAGACCCTTACCTTCCCGCCTGGAAACTGATCCCGGCAGGCAATGGCATGGTGGAGTATACGGACCAGGCCCTCGTGCTGCGCGTGGGCCGTTTCAAGGAGGCCGACTGCTGGGTCAAGGGGTATTCCCCGTCCCAGGGCGTGTTCACCGCCTTTGCCTTTGGCGGCATGCGGAGCCGGCGGCGTTTCTGCGGGTGCCTGGATCCGTTGAACCTGCTTTCCCTGCGCCTGAAAAAGGAAAAGGGCGGCCGCTACGTGAGCCTCATGGAAACAGGCCTGCTGGCCGCGCCTCGTCGCCTGCGGCAGGACGCCCCACGACTGGGCATGATGATGAACTGCCTGAAATTTCTGGAGGCCCTGGCCCCGGGGCCGGAGAACGCCCCCGCCGCCTTTGCCCTGGCCACCCAGACCATGGCCGCCTTCGAGGAGTGCGAGCGCCTGCCCCAGGCCTTTCCGGCCCTTTTCCGCTGGCGCCTGACCCTGGATCAGGGCTATCGCCCCGAACTGGAGACCTGCCACGCCTGCGGCGCTTCCCTGCGGCAGGGCGAAGAGAGCGTCCGTTTGGCCTTGCGTGATGGTCGCGCCTTCTGCGCCCGTTGTGGCTGGAACCAGGCCGCCGAGGCCAGTCACTGGCTCTCCCGTGCCGCCTGGGACATCCTGTGTCAGGCAGCCGAGACCCCGCCCGCAGCCTGGGGAGGGCGGGAGCACCGGAGCCTGGACGCTACCCAATGGAATTCCACCCAGTTTTCAGCGGACGACGTTTCCGCCGCCGCCCGCGCCGCCGATCGGTATGTGGTCATGCATACCGGCGTGCACTGGGATCGCTTCGGCTACCGCCGGAGCTGACGGTATTTTTTCTTTTGCCAAGGAGATCGGCATGCATTTTCAGGACGTCATCCTCACCCTGCAGCAGTTCTGGACCTCCCGCGGGTGCGTGCTGCAGCAGCCCTTTGATGTGGAGGTGGGTGCGGGCACTTTCAATCCTGCCACGTTCCTGCGGTCCATCGGGCCGGAACCGTGGAACGTCTGCCATGTGGAGCCCTCGCGGCGTCCGGCGGACGGCCGCTACGGGGAAAATCCCAACCGCCTGCAGCATTATTATCAGTTCCAGGTCATCCTCAAGCCGTCGCCGTCCAATGTCTTGGAATTGTATCTGGAAAGCCTGGCCGCCCTGGGTATCCGCCAGGAAGAGCACGACCTGCGCTTTGTGGAGGACGACTGGGAATCCCCCACCCTGGGCGCCTGGGGCCTGGGCTGGGAAGTTTGGTGCAACGGCATGGAAATCACCCAGTTCACCTACTTTCAGCAGGCCGGCGGCCTCGACTGCAAGCCCGTGTGCGCGGAAATTACCTACGGCCTGGAGCGCATCTGCATGTATCTTCAGGAAAAGGAATCCGTGTACGACCTGACCTGGAACGAGCACGTCCGCTACGGCCAAATCCACCACCAGAACGAAGTGGAGATGAGTCGCTACAACTTCGAGGCCAGCAACGCAGACATGCTCCGCCAGCTTTTCGACATGTTTGAGGCGGAAAGCAGATCCCTGGTGGATAAACAGTTGCCCTGGCCGGCCTACGACTATTGCCTCAAGTGTTCGCATACCTTCAATATGCTCCAGGCGCGGGGAGTCATTTCCATCACCGAGCGCGCCGGCTACATCGCCCGGGTGCGGGCCCTGGCCTCGGGCGTGGCCAAGCTGTATGCCGAGCAACGGGAAGCCATGGGCTGGCCCCTCCTCAACGCATAAGTTTTCCCATAGGATGGAACAATGTCCTGCTTTGTGTTCGAAATAGGGTTCGAGGAGATGCCCTCGCGGTTCCTGGCGGGAATCGTGGAGCAATTGTCCCAACACTTCCGCGCCGCCCTGGCCGAAGCTGAACTGGGCCATGGCGAGGTTGCCTGCCATGCCACCCCCCGCCGCGTGGCCCTGCTGGTGCACGACCTGGCAGCCGCGCAACCCCTGCGGGAAGAAACCTTCATGGGCCCGCCGGTCAAGGTGGCCCTGGATGGCGCCGGCGCTCCCACTAAGGCTGGCTTGGGCTTTGCCAAATCACAGCAGGTGGAATTCGACCAATGCATGGTGGTGCCCACAGACAAGGGCGACTACCTGGCCGTGCAGAAGACCGTGGGCGGCAAGACCACCCTGGAGGTGCTGCCGGCCATCTGCGCGGCCGCCTTGGAATCCATCCATTTCCCCAAAAAAATGCGCTGGGGATCGGCGGACTTCACCTTCGGTCGCCCGGTACGCTGGTTGCTGGCCCTGCTGGATGATCAGGTGGTGCCCTGCGAGGCCGCGGGCCTCGTGGCCGGCCGCCAGACTCGCGGCCACCGGGTGCACGGCATGGGGCCCTGGGACGTGCCCACCGCGGCGGACTACTTGCGGGTGCTGGCCGAGCAGGGCAAAGTGGTGCTGGAGAGCGAGCGCCGCAAGGCCATCGTCCGGCAGGAGGGCGATGCCCTGGCTGCCGCAGCCCATGGCCGCATCGTCTGGCGGGAACGGCTCATGGACGAGGTGGCCGGCCTGGTGGAACATCCCAAGGCCATGCTTGGCAACTTCGACCCCGCCTTTCTGCAACTCCCCCGCGACGTGCTCCTCACCAGCATGGAAGCGCACCAGAAGAGCTTTGGCGTGGAGAACGACCGCGGCGAGCTGCTGCCGCACTTCCTGTGCGTGCTGAACCTGGAACCCACGGGACTGGAGCGGGTGCGCGCGGGCTGGGAACGCGTGCTCAAGGCCCGCCTGTCCGATGCCATGTTCTTCTGGAACACGGACCTCAACTGCTCCCTGGAGCTATGGGCCGAGAAGCTGGAAAAGGTGACCTTCCTCAAGGGTCTGGGCTCCATGGCCGACAAATGCCGGCGCGTGGAGGCCCTGTGCGGCTTTATCGCCGAGCAGGTGGACCCCTCCCTCAAGCCGGTGGCGACCACGGCGGCCCGCTTTGCCAAGGCCGATCTCGTTTCGGAAATGGTAGGCGAATTCGCAGAATTGCAGGGTGTCATGGGCGGGATTTACGCCGCCCAGTTTGGGGAAGAGGCTGCCGTGTGTCAGGCCATCGCCGAGCAGTACCTTCCCGCTGGGCCTGAGACCCCCGTGCCCGCAAGCCTGGCCGGCGCCATCCTGGCCCTGGCCGATCGCATGGATACCCTGGCTGGCTGCTTTGCCCTGGGCAAGATTCCCACCGGCGCCCAGGATCCCTTCGCCCTGCGCCGTGCCGCCCTGGGCGTGTGTCGTATCTGCATCGAACATTCCCTGCGCCTGCCCCTGGGCGAGCTGGCGGCACAGGCCCTGCAGTGTTACACGGAGCAGGCCTGGAAGCGTGAACCGGCTGAAATCCTCCAGGATCTGATGGACTTCCTCCGCGAGCGCCTCAAGCAGATGCTCATGGGCCAGGGGGCGGATACCCTGGTGGTGGAGGCTGCCCTGGGGGCAGGCTACGACGATTTGCGCAGCCTGAAGGATCGCGTGGACGCCCTGCAGGCCTTCCGTCAGGAGCCTGACTTCGGCCAGGCCGTGCTGACCTTCAAGCGCGCCGCCAATATCATTGCCAAGAGCGGTGCCGTGGATGCCGCCTTTGATCCCGCCCTGCTGCAGCAGGAGGAAGAAAAGGCCCTGGCCCAGGCCATGCAAGACGTGGCCCCGCGCTTCGACGTCCTCTGGGATGCCGATGACTATCCCGCGCTGCTGGGCTTGCTGCGCGAGCTGCGCCCTGCCGTGGACGCCTTTTTCGATCACGTGATGGTCAACGTGGAAGACGCCGCCCTGCGCGCCAACCGCCTGGCCCTGCTGGCCGCCCTGGTGGGCATGCTCGGTCGCGTGGCCGACTTCGGCGCGTTGCAGGTGTAATAGAGAGAAGGGGGGACGCTGTCCCCCCGCTGCATCGCCATTGCATCACCCCTGCCGGGGGAATAGTTCTCGTGAAGGCTGCGCGGAGTTCCTTGTCTTGAGGACCTTGCCTGATCCCCTCCACAGGGATAGCCTTGTTGCCATGAACGCACGCCATCGCCAGATTCTCGACGCCATCCGCACCGATGTGCACCAGGTCCCGGAAGTGTTTGTGCAACGCGCCGCCTGCGCCGCCATGGGCCATGGCCAGATGGTGGGGATTCTGGCGCGTCCTGCCGGCGCTGCGCCGGAGGAGGGGCGGGCCGGCCTGGGGGCCGTTGCCCCGGAGGTCCAGGGGCGGCCCTGCGCTGCGCCGGCAGCGGGTCTTTCCTGCCGGGAACTGGCCACCCCACTGTTGTCCGGCGAGGCGACGATCAGCCACGCCGCGAGCTGGGCCCTGGCCGCCATCAATGCTACCCTGCCCACGCCGGCCGGGGCGGCAGCCGTGAAAGGACAGGACATCATGCGTCACCTGGGGTCGGGCCGGCGCGTGGTGGTGGTGGGACATTTTCCCTTTGTGGAACGCATGGCCGGGGAGTTTGCCAGTTTTCATGTGCTGGAGCGCAATCCCCGCCCCGGCGACCTGGACAACCGCGACGGCAGCGCCGCCGCCACAGTGTTGCCCGGGGCGGATGTGGCCGTCATCACCGGCACCACCCTGCTCAATGGCACCCTGGGGACGCTGCTGGAACTGCTGCCGACGGGCTGTACGGTGATCTTGCTGGGGCCATCCACGCCCTTTGCGCCGTCGCTGCTGGAGTGCGGTATCCACGTGCTGGCCGGAGCGGCGGTTCTCAGCCCTGCAGAAACCCTGGCCGCCGTCTCCCGCGGCTGCTGCTTCCGGGCCTTGCCCGGGGTGGAGCACCTGGCCTGGGCCGGGACTATGCCCGTGCCTGTGCCAGTGCCCGTGCCCGGCGCGGGAACACATCCATAAGGTCCATAAGATCTGGGCGAGGGGCCGGGGAGAACCCGCGGGCGTCCCCGGCCCGGCATCATACCCAGATGTTGGCCAGGGCCCCGATGCCCGAGGCGTAGGAGCCAAGCACGTCCTTGTTGAAGGCGTAGGTCTGGGCCATGGCATCGGCGCCGCCACTGGCGCTGCCGGTGGCAATGGAGGGCGAGTTCATGTAGTCCAGGGTTTTACCAACCACGGCCGCGCCGAAGGTCTGCTTGTCAAAGGGGGCGGCCACCGCGAAGGAAGAGCCCTGGTTATTCATGTAATCCAGCGTCTTGGAAACAACCGCAGCGCCAAAGGTCTGCTGGTCCCACACACCGCTGGAGCCGGTGCCGCCAATAGAGTCGATGGACATGCGCACCTCCTGGGGGTAAGGGTGGACGGCGGAGGGCAGGAACCGCCTATCGATATGTATCGGCAGTATGTCACAACATCTTGAGGGCGGCGAGGAGAATATTTTTTTTGGGGAATCAACGCCCCGCCGCCCTTGACAGAAGCTGTGGTTCTTTGTAGAGACCACTTTCTCTGCACGCGGGAGTAACTCAGTGGTAGAGTGCAACCTTGCCAAGGTTGAAGTCGCGGGTTCAAATCCCGTCTCCCGCTCCA
>JAIWOE010000229.1 GCA_020217165.1 Desulfovibrio sp.
TACGAGGCCACCAAGGACCTGGAAACCGAACCCCAGACCATCCAAGGCTGGGACGGCCCGGTGCAGGTGGACGTGATCAAGGGGAAAAAGATCACCGCGGTGCCCATCCTGCGTGCCGGCCTGGGCATGCTGGACGGCGTGCTGGACATGATCCCCAGCGCAAAGGTGAGTGTGGTGGGCATCTTCCGCAACGAGGAAACCCTGGAGCCGGTGCGCTATTTTACCAAGCTGGCCAAGGATCTGCCCGAGCGCGTGGCCCTGATCCTTGATCCCATGCTCGCCACCGGCGGCACCCTGGTGGCCACCATAGACCTGCTCAAGGAGGCGGGGTGCCAGTCCATCAAGGGGCTGTTCCTGGTGGCCGCCCCGGAAGGCATTGCCCGCCTGCGCCAGACACATCCGGATGTGGATATTTACACCGCCGCCGTGGATGAACGATTGAACGAGCAGGGCTATATCCTGCCTGGTCTGGGCGACGCAGGTGACCGCATCTTCGGCACCCGCTGACCCCGCGCGCCTGCCGGCATCCCCGTCATTCCTCTGGCTAGTGTTGCGTCCTCAAAATATGTCCATATGTGGAAGACGCAACACTGGTCACTCATTACATAAGGAGAAAAGGATGAATCCCACACATCAATCCATCTATGCGAAAGATCGAGTCAACAAGCTTTACGAAGGGGGATGGGACCCGCTAAGCTACATGAAAATAATCAACGCCGCGGGGTTGGACCTTAACGGCAAAAAAATTCTTGATATAGGTGGCAATACTGGCGGCCTTTCACTTGAAATGGCTCGTGAGGGCGCCCATGTCACGGTCAGCGATCCGGGCCCCCCGCTGCAGGTGACCAGTAAGATTCTGATCGCTGTCGCACAGGAAGAGGGGTTGTCTCTGAACATTCAGACTGACGGCCTGTACGAGTGCTCCGAAAAGTACTCCTCCTCGACTTTTGATATCGTTGTCTGTTTCGGCCTGCTGTATCATTTCAGAAACCCACACGATGTCATTGATCGTCTCAACAGGATTTCGCCTATCCTTTTGCTGGGAACGCACACTATCGCCGGTAACGACTACCGCATGGTGAATCGCCTGAGTCCCGGCATGATCACAAGAAAGGATTTTTTCAGCAAGGACCAGGTATTCTCCGGATACCACATCACCAAGCCCATGGTTGAGAGAATGCTGATGGCTTCCGGCTTCAAGAATATCAAGCTGCTCACCGATCCGTCGGTCGATTTCCCGAAGAAGTCGTACCCCGGTGTCGGCAATTCCGGCTATTGGATTTGCGAGCGGGCCACGTTGCTCACCGGCAAGGAAAACTGGATTTATTACCCCAGATAGCCTCTTGTGGCTTCGAATGTGGTGTCATGGTTTGTCCCCACATTGCAAAGCAGAATGGCGACACAGACCGTCGTGTAGTCTTGCTGGGCGAACCGCCTTGGGGCTGTAGATTTTGAAGGGCTCCAAGTGTTGTTGAAACTCTCTTTTTAGTTGAATAGTTGATGATCTGCAGTCGGCACTCGGCGTGTTTGCCATCCCCCCTCGGCAGCAGGAGGGGCGTTTCTTTTTGCGGGAATTGGCCTCGTGGCGGACCATATCCGACACCCTGTGGCGCGATGGTCCCTGCATACCACCCAAAGGAAACAAGGAGGTTGGCATGCAGCGTGATCCGCATTTCATGGAGTATCTCCCCACGGGGCGGCTGTTTGTGGAGAGGCAAGGCTGTTCGATGAGCAGTACCAATGATGACGCCGGGCTGGTGCTGCAGGTCCGGTCCTGGGAGGAAGGCTGCGGGGTGCTGGTCTGGGGTGCCGAAGGCTGGGTGGAAGACGACTCGGCTCTACCGGGCCGGCTCTTGCCTGTCGACGTGGATGCCCTGGACCAGGACCATCCCCTGCGCCTGTTTGCGGCCACGATTCCACAGGAGGTCCGGGACTTGGTGCAGCAGTTCCCCACACGGCAGGTGCGGTTGCTGAAAATTCTGCGCAGCCAGCCGGAAACTCTGACCTGGGCGGTCACGCATCCCACGCTGTTCTGGCTGGCCGCTGGCATGCTGGACGATTCGGCATCGGTGGAATCGGTCTGCGAACAGTTCCCGCGCTCCATGTGCCGGGCCTGTTACTGGATATTTGGCCTGAAGGCGGAACTTGGCGCGTTGCTGGTGCACAAACTGCAACGATTCCCTTTCACCGATGCTGCGGAGCGCCTGTTGCATCAGCTGGTGTTATCGCCTGGTGTGGACGAGGCGCTGAACCTGTTGCCATGGCTGGACTGGGATGATGCGTGTGCGCTGTGGCGAAGCTGTGCAGGCTATTCCTCAGGAGGTGTTTCGCCTCCCGCGCGTTCGGCAACGCCCGTGGCAGAGGATTTTGTATACAACTGCATCAACATTGCAGCATCTTCTCGCAGACTATCTCGCAGCCAATCTGGTTCCAGCACTTCCGCAGCCGCCCCCATACCCAGCACCCAGCGCTTGACCTCTTGCCGGCCGGAGGTTTGCATTTCCAGCACAATGTCACCACTTTCCAGCTCTGTGATGCACTGGGACGGGCTCCAGGTGCGCTCTTTGATGTAGGGAGCCAGGGTGGCAGCCACTTTGACACGCAAAAAGAACGGCTCTGCCCAGACCACGCCAAAGGCGCTGCCCAGCAAGGCCTCGGGATCAAAGTCCCGTGGCGGGTCGAAGTGCGCTTCTTCCATGGTCAGAGACTGGATGCGCTCCACGGCGATGCAGCGGATATCCAGATATTTTGTGGATTGCACCAGGCAGTACAAACCGCCGCAGTGCTCGAACAGATACAATGGATTGATGTGGAACTGGACATCCCGTTTTTTGGAAAATGACGTGTAGGCAATATGACAGGTCACGCGGCGCAACATGGCCTTGATCAGCGCATCCAGCAGGTCTTCCTTGCCGCAATAATCCTTGGAGCACTTGTCCAACGCCTTCATGACGTCTTGCATCCGGCCAAGCATGGCGGAAAATCCAGACGGCAGGGTGCCGCCCACCTTTTCCAGTGCGCCGTCCACCTGCTCTTTCCAATCCACAAGATTGGCCAGGGACGAGGTGTTTCGCACGGCGTACAGGGCGATGCATTCTTCCAGGGTCAACTCTGCAGGAAACAGCCAGTTGTTGGGGAGCTTGTGCAGAAACGTCTCGTCAAATCGCCAGCGCTTTTCCCGTTCCCCGGCGGGCAGCTCATCGTACAGGGGGAACTGGAGGTCCTGCAGGGTTTCCAGCATGCGCCGGGCCTGGCGTTCGCCGGTATCCAGGGCTTCGGCCAGTTCCTTGAGGGTCGCGCCACTTTTGCGGCCGATACACCGGATGGCCGCCGCCAGTTTGCCGAGTCGTTTTTCGCGCATGATGGACTGTCCACAGAAAATGATGAAATACAACAGGTGATGTGGATGCTATCCTGCGAGCTTCAGCAGGGCAAGCCCAGAATGATCACTGAAAATCATAGCAACAGGAGCCCCATGCAGACACGCGCTGCCATCGATACAATGATCGCGGTCGCACGCGAGCAACGGATTGTGTCGTGCTTTCCGGGTGATGCCACCACTGCATTCCAGGAAGCCGCCCGCATTTGTTGATGCAGCTGGACGGTTGCAGCGTTGCCGCATGTGCCACATCCCAGGGGCCGGTGGTGCGATCATCCTTGCCAGGTTATCCATCAGCGCCAGGAGGCGCCAACCGCTGAGTGGATCTGTGCCGCGCGCGACGGGGTAGTAGTACGAATGCCCCGATACTGCTCTAGAAAAAAAAGAGGGCTTGCCTTTCGGCAAACACTCTTCATCAAGTCTTGGTAGTAAGGGAAGGATTCGGCAGGATCCATTAAAATCATTGACAAAAGCTCAATGTATGTGCCCCGGCTATGTGATCACTGTATATGGGCCTATCAGGGGTGTCAACATGGCCGGAATGAAGCTGACTTCCACCTAACCTGAGCGTTTCACCAGCCTGACACCAGGTCAGCTCTGGCGTATCATTTCGTTATTGTTTATAATTACATCCAGCCAACGACCATGATCGGTTCACCCATTTGGTGGAGGGCTGGATGTCCACGCGCAAAACCACCAGGGCAAATTTCATCCACGATGTCCAGGTCACCAACGATTGCCTGACCAGCCGGGCCGGGCTCAACCCCTTCGTTCGCTCCCTGCGCGGCGTCGATCTTTTTCCGCATCTTCACCGCCTCTTCGGCTCCATGCGCAAGCACCCAAAAGGCGCGCCCGTTGATGAGCTGCTCAAGCAGGTGCTCTATTTTCTTTTCGACGGCACCAGTCGCCATCTGGCGTACTTCGACACCCTGGCCAAGGACCCTTGCGACGCCGCCGTCATCGAAACCGCCCCTGAGGACATGGCCTCCTCGCACACCATCAAGCGGTTCTACCAGGCCTTTTCCCCGCAACGAATCTATCTTTTTCCACGGCTGTTTCAGCAGCTTTTCCACTGGCGGCTCGCGATCGCCACACCGAGTGTCATTGAGCTGAACATCGACACCATGGTCATGGAAAACGACCAGGCCCCGAAGCGCCATGGCGTCAAACCCACCTATAAGAAGGTCCTGGGCTTCCAGCCTCTCCAGATGACTTGGGGCCGTTACATCATCGACGCCGTCTTCCGTGGCGGCGACAAGCATTCCAAACAACGGCGACACCGCAAAGCAGATGATCCGCCACGTCGTGCGCATGATCCGCACTCGATACAGCGAGATCATGCCCATCATCACCCGCATGGACTCCGGCTTCTTCGACCAGGACCTCTTTGCCGAGATGGAGCAGCCCCACCATCCACTCCTACCACCAGCGCGGGACGGACGAATTGGTACACCGGGCCTTCAAGAGAAGTGGTCCCGGTAGTCTGGACAGTTCAGCGGCGTTCTTAAGGTGGAGTCTGGGGTGTCGGGTTATGCCGCGTCGCCTCTTTTCTCTTCCTGGGGTGCCGTTTCCGGAGCACCCAGGAGGGGGGCATGCCCCCCTCCTGAGCGGCTGGCTCAATATACATCCATGGGCCGACGGCCGTCAAAACATGAATGTGGCCGGCGGTGGTTGTAGAACCTGAACCAGTCACCCAGCGCCTGCCGGGCTTGGCTCCCTGACGAAAGCTCCCGTAAATACACACATTCGTACTTCACTGAGCGCCAAAGACGTTCAATGAAGACGTTGTCCAGCCAGCGGCCGCGGCCGTCCATGGAGATGGCCACGCCCGCCTCCTTCAGCCGTTGCGTGAATGCAATGCTGGTGAACTGGCAACTCCTCGAATTGGCGAAATGCCTCCTGGCACAGCACGGCCATGCGCCGCGCCATGTTCCTGGCCTTTGTAGGCTCATAGGTCCGCAGGCTCAGGCGGATTGTCTTGCGACCGAAGGCAGGCGACAGGGAGGCAGGCACGCGCATCTGGAACAGAAAGGGGCTGTCACGGTGGGTCTTGGTGGTGTATTCGGGCATTGTATACACTCCATGTAA
>JAIWOE010000230.1 GCA_020217165.1 Desulfovibrio sp.
TAAGCAAACACCGTGCCGTGCATAATCCACCCCTCGACAGGAGGTGATAAAAGCACGTGCAGGTTGTGATAAAAGCAAACGCTGTCGTACACTAAAAAAGCGTACCTAAAGCGTACCCAGCCAAAGCATGCCAAAGAAAAAGGCACCTAGACTTACATCTAAGCGCCTGTTTTTTCTGGAGCCGACGAGGAGAATTGAACTCCTGACCTGATGATTACGAATCAACTGCTCTACCATCTGAGCTACGTCGGCGAATTGAAGATCGTCTTCATATACGAGCCATCGCGGGGTTGTCAATGGTATTATCTCCGCGTTGAAAAATCCGGCTCTTGGCGGCAGAATGTTCGGTGGCCGTGTTGTGCAACCACCAACAGCTCTGCCCTGGCGATAGACACGGAAAGGTCGAAGAATCACCATGCCACCTTCCCTGCTGCTCCTGCGATGCGCTGCCCTGTACGTGCTGCTGCTGGCCGCCCAGGCCGTCTTGCCCACTTTGACAGCCCAGGTCCACGCCTGGCAGGCCCGGGTGGTGCACATTGCCGATGGCGACACCGTCACCGTGTTGCGGGGGGATCGCCAACAGGTCAGGGTCCGGCTCTACGGCATCGACGCCCCCGAGAAGGGCCATCCTTACAGCGGCAAGGCCACCCGGGCCCTGGCCGCCATGGTGGGCAACACGGTGGTGGAACTCACCCCCATGGACGTGGACCACTATGGCCGCCTGGTGGCGGTGGTCACGCCGGCGGGGGCGCAGCGGAGCGCCAATGAGCAGCTCCTTGCCCTGGGCCTGGCCCGGGTGTACCGCAGGCACTGCACCGCCGACTTTTGCGCGCGCTGGCTGGAGCTGGAAGCCCAGGCCCGGGCGGCCCAGGCGGGCATGTGGCGCCGGCGCTGATGTTGTCCAACGGGACCAGATCGTGCTGGTTTTCACGAGCAAGGCATGTCTGACCATCCCCCTGGGCCGGGGCAATGGAGACGGACGGGAGCCGCTTCCCCCCTGCCCTCCCCTGACAGCCGGCCCGACACCTCGCCCGAGACTTGCCCGAGACTTGCCCGATACTTGGCCCGGAGCGCCTTCGGGCACCGGTGGCAGCGTGAAGGGGCCGCCACGAGGTGGCCGAATCCCACAAAGGGCTTTCCACCGCAACCTCCCGGAATACCTTGCCAGCCATACGCGGGCACCGCAGCAGGGCAATGGCGCGGAAAAGGCTTGGCTTTTTCGGGCAGTCCTGGTACGCAGATTTCGTTCAGGATTTTTTTCACAAGCCGCTGCCACATAGACCAGCCTGGCACGCACCACAAGGAGATCGCGACATGCCGCAGACACAGCGCATCGCGCCGAACCTCGAATTCATCAAAAACCTGCAGGCCGCGGGTGGCGATACCGTCAAACGCTGCTACCAGTGCGCCACATGCAGTGTGGCGTGCCCGCTTTCGCCGCAGGACGGACCGTTTCCGCGCAAGGAAATGGTCTGGGCGCAGTGGGGGCTCAAGGACAAACTGCTGTCGGACATCGACCTGTGGCTGTGCCACCGCTGCGGCAATTGCTCGGACCTGTGTCCGCGCGGCGCCAAGCCCGGGGACGTG
The DNA here is from genome assembly GCA_020217165.1 of Desulfovibrio sp. Taxonomy (GTDB): domain Bacteria; phylum Desulfobacterota; class Desulfovibrionia; order Desulfovibrionales; family Desulfovibrionaceae; genus Megalodesulfovibrio. The sequence goes on from JAIWOE010000230.1 coordinate 1,588, forward strand.
CTGGCCGCAGCCCGGAACATGGTGTACCGCGAGCTGGTGGGGCCCAAGATCCTGGGCGAATGGATGAGTTCCCCCAAGCATCTGCCCAAACTCATTGGTATTCCGGCTGTGATTTTCGGGATCATCTGGCTGATCGTCGCCGGCTTTGGCGTTCCTGAAGGCAAAATTGTGTACGGCAAGCTCTTTCCGGGCGACTACACCATCGACCCCATCTTCGGCCTGGCTTTCCTGTTTGTGGCGTATACGTTCTACAAAGGCGTGCGGACGCTCTTTGCTGAGTTCGACAAGGGGCCAAAAACCCTCTTTATCGGCCCGCATCAAAAGGTCGGGTGGCTGCAGGCCATCAAGGAAGTGGTGCTGGACGAACTGGTGACGCATTCCAAGTGGAAGGATTGCGGAGACACCCCCGGCGATCAGGCCCGTTTCAAAGGCCATTTCTACACGTTCTTTGCCTTCATTGCCCTGGGCATTGTCACGTCCATCATTGCCGTGTCCCACTGGGGGCCGGTGTTCTTTTCCTTCCTGGGTTTCCTGGAACCCATGGGCCATACGCCCCTGGCCTTGTACAACCCCGTGAAACTGCTGGCTAACGTTGGCGCGGTGATGCTCGTCATCGGGTTGTACAGTCTCACCAAACGCCGCCTGGATCTGGACAAGGCCAAGAGCGTCTCCAACTATGCGGACTGGTTCCTGCTCGGCGTCATCTGGGCGGTCACCCTCACCGGCATTGGCAGCCAGCTGCTGCGCTGGGTCAACTGGGCCTCCCTGGCGTACTTCACGTACTACTTGCACCTGATCAGCGTCTTCATGCTCATCGCGTACCTGCCCTGGTCCAAGCTGGGGCATTTGGTTTATCGCACTGCCGCTCTGGTCTACACCCGCGTCGCCGGCCGGCTGCCCATGCCTGCTGTGGCGGACAGGACCTTCCACGTGTAAGCATTTGATTTCAAGGAGGAGTTTTCCAATGTCCGAAGCTCGTAAAATTTTCCCCATGGCTGCCTTTGCGGCGCTGTTGAAGGGTGTGGAGCAGGAAGCCCAGGCCGCCACGGTCAAGGAACTGCTTTCGTTCATGACCGGCCGTGAAATCTGCGACTGCGGCGTGCCCTTGGCCAGCGCCCTGTGCCGGGCGTACATCTATGAGCAGCATCCCGAGCTGGCTCGCATGAAGGGCGGCGAAGTGGTGGCCATGGGCGACAACGTCTCCGTGACCATGCTGCCCCCCCTGGCCAAGAACGAAGTGGACGCCCTCTTTGCCCGCATGGAAGGCATGATGAAGGCCAAGGATGAGCTGGCCGCCAAGGTCTCTGCCCTGGAAGTCTCCCTGGCCGAAGCCACTGCTAAACTGGACGAGACCGCCAAGTCCATGGCCTTCTACAAGGGCAAGGTCGAGGCCTTTGAAGCCGCCGCCAAGGGCGAAGGCGAAAAGGTGCTCGTCACCTCCCAGGCCAAGGTGGAAGAATACATTGGCAAGGTGGATGAACTCTTGAAGATGATTGAGGATGTCAAAAAGCACGGCGTGGTGACCGTGGCTGCCGGCGGCGCGGCCGGTGCCGCGGCTGCGGCTGGCGCTGCTGCCGCTCCGGCTGCCGAAGAAGCCGCCGTGCCGGACAGCTTCGGCTTTGGCACTTCCGGCGCCAACGCCGACGGGTTCGGGTTCTAGTGTGACGTCTCCGAAATAAGGTGATAGCAATACCACCTTATTTCTGGGAAGATCGTCCACCTACATGCGTGGATTTTGGCGGACTCACGGAGCCTGCGGCTCTGGGGCCGCCTTGCAGGTGGCCTTGTGTGTAGCGTTTTTTGGTACACGTATTTTGAAGGACGCAACACGAGAACACCCTCCGCCCCAAAGTGCTCTGTGAGAGGGGAGGCCTTGTAACGAGGCGCTCCCCTCTTGCATGGAGCATCCAAAAATAAGGGCGCCGACGGCGCCCTCCCCTGCCGGCTGCTGTCTAGCAGCAGTGGCGCCGAACATCACGCGTTCCGAAAAGAGACCACCGGCCAACCGCGACGTTGGGCCAGACTGGCCAGCCCGGGTTCAGGATCCACGGCCACGGCCACCTCTGCAGCCTCCAGCAGGGGCGCGTCGTGCAGGGAATCGCTGTAGGCCACGCAGGGCTCCAGGGAAGCAGTATGGCGCAACCGGACGGCCAGGGCCGCCCGAAGGGCATGGACGCGGGCCAGCTTGTGCGGCCCAAAGCAGGGGACCGAATCCCCGTCCTGGGTGCAGGCGAGGTGCGCCACGCCCAGCGCCTGGGCCACGGGCCGAACCAGCCATTCCTCCGTGGCGCTGGCCACCATCACGCACACGCCCAGGGCGTGGTACGCCGCCACCAGCTGCCGGGCACCGGGGAGGATGGCCGGCTCCAGGCTGTGCTGCGAGAATTCCGCCAGTACCGCCTTCTGCTGGGTATCCGTCAGGGACTGACGGATGGTCCGCCGGAAGGCCAAGAGTCGGGAAAAATCCAGCCGGCCCTGGGCATACTCCTGCAAGAACACCTCATGACGCGCCAGGATGTCGGCATCCACCAGGCCGCGGGCGTGCAGAAAACGCAGCCACAGGCGGTTGCTGTCGCCGTCAAGCAGGGTGTCGTCCACATCAAACACGGCCAGGGCCACACCGGGCAGGGGGGTGCGCCAGTCGTGTTCCGCCCGGGCAGTGTCCGGGCAGGTGGCGCAAGGACTGGGGCTCATGCCACCACCGGGGCAAGGTTGGCCAGGCGTTGCGGCCAGTCGGTGATGAGGGCATCCACCCCCATGCCCAGCAAGGCCCGGGCATGGGCGCGCTCGTTCACCGTCCACACATGCACCCGCAGTCCCGCGGCATGCAGCTCGTGCACCAGCGCCGCGTCCACCATGGTGTATTCGGGGTGATAGGCCATTACGCCCAGGCGGCGCAGGAAGTCGATCAGGTTGTCCGGATGCCTGTCCTCCACCAGGGCTGCCGTGGGCAGGCTCGGGCACAGGGCCCTGGCCTGGGCCAAATATTCGTGGCGGAAGGACGAGAGCAGCACCAGCCCGTCACACTGGGCCTCGGCCAGGAGGTCCAGCACCCTGGCCACCACCAGACCATCCCCGGGCTGGCCGGCGTGGTCCTTGATCTCCAGATTCATGGGAAACCGATGGGCGCGGGTGAGGGCCAGGGCCTCGCGCAGGGTGGGCACGCGCTGGGCGGCAATCTCCTCGCGGTCCGTCTGGTGCTCCATGTCCCTGTGGGGCGCCGATTCCAGAAACCAGGCCCCGGCGGACAGGGTGCGCACCTCCTCGGCCAGGAATTCATGGACCAGCCAGGGCGCACGGGCGGCAAACTCGGGCCGGGCAGCCACATCCGTGGTGCGGGCCAGGGTATCGTCATGGATGACCAGCAATTCGCCGTCGGCGCTCAACTGGACATCAAGCTCCCAGCAGTGGGCCCCCAGGGCCATGGCGTAGCGGGCGGCCAGCAGCGTGTTCTCGGGCGCCAGGGAGCTGCCCCCGCGGTGGGCGCAAATGGGGCCAAAGGGACGCAACAGGAATGGATCCATATCAGGAACTCGTGGTGCCGCGCTCCCGGTGGCTGCGGGCCAGGTTACCCAGCACCAGCAGGGAGGTGCCGGCAATCATCAACAGGGAGATGGCATTGATGACCGGCGTGCTGCCGTCGCGCACCTGCAGGTACAGGTTGATGGGCAACGTAGGCTGCGAGCCCACCAGGAACAGGGTGGTGTTGAAGTTCTCGAAGCTCATGAGGAAGGCCACGGCCGCGGCGTTGATGATGGCCGGCCGCAAAAAGCGCAGGGTGATCTGCCAGACCACCCCCAGCCGGGAAGCGCCCAGGTTCATGGCCGCCTCCTCCAGGGAGCGGTCGAACTTGCGCAGCCGGGCCGA
>JAIWOE010000231.1 GCA_020217165.1 Desulfovibrio sp.
ACACGGACATATTGCTGGAAACCCTGGTCCTCACACTGCACATCATCGCCTGCCTGGTGCTCATTGTCTTGGTGCTCCTGCAGTCCGGCAAGGAAGGCATGGGCGTGATTTTTGGCGGCGGTTCCAGTTCCTTGTTCGGCGGCTCAGGCGCGGGCGGGCTGCTGGTGAAAATTACGGCCCTGGCTGCCGCAATTTTCTTGACAACGTCCCTCGGTTACAATTATTTAAATAAGTCCGCCCGTAATGACGATGGCAGCGTGATGGATGCCCTAGTCATTGATACGCAGGGGCAGGGTGCGGAGAATGCCTCCCCCCAGGCGCCTGCCGGGCTGCTCGTTGAAGACAAAGAAGACAAAGGCGCTGCCCCTGACTTCTCCGTGAAGGAGAGCTCCGAAGCGGCTGCGCCAGCGCAAATCCCTCCGGCTGCTGCCTCCAACCAGACGCAGTAGTTGCCGTGTGCCGAAGTGGTGGAACTGGTAGACACGCTATCTTGAGGGGGTAGTGGACACCTGTCCGTAGGAGTTCGAGTCTCCTCTTCGGCACCATCTTTCTAAAGGCCGCCTGCACCACGCAGGCGGCCTTTTGCATTGGACTGGAATATCCCCCTCCTTGGCAAAATTTTACGGATTCTTACCAGACTTTTTGGGGGCGTTTCTAGGCGAGACGTGGTTTGCTGCGTATGGTATGGTCCAAATCTTGGAGTTGACCACGAGGAGTTGCCACCATCCGGGGGCTGCGTGCTCCCATTGGCGCCTTGGTGCTGTCCGCGCACAGCAGTCCTGCAGGCGATCCGAATGTGGTCGGACTCTGGAAGGCCCTGGAGGGATACATTCCATGCGCTATATCAAAGTGCTGCGCCGGTGTGTCGGCCTCGCCGTGGTCCTCGTGGGACTGATCGTGGCGGCAGACCTGGCTTTCCGGTGCTATGAAGCCCGACACCTCGTGGTCAGCCTCGAAACCCTTCCCGGGCCCTACGACCTGCGCGCCCTGGGCTATCACCAGCATGGCGATGCCGTGCACCGGGAGACTCCTGCCGACGTCTATCGAATTCTGAGCCTGGGCGATTCCTTTGCCTACTCCATCACCCTGCCCGAATACACCTATGCCGCCGTGCTGGAGCAGTCTTTGCGTCAGCCGACCCAGATGGAGAAAAACCGGACGGCATCGGCGTCCCAGCAAGGAACAGTGGAGGTGGTCAACCTCGGCGTGCCCAGCGTGTCCTTCCCGGAATATCTCCGGCAGGGCCGCTTTTGGGGGCGTGTGTTGGAGCACGATGCGGTGGTGCTCAATGTCTATGCCGGCAACGATTTTCATGAGCTGCAGGGGGTGATGGCCACACCGGAAACCGCAGAGGCACCGGCGGTTCAGGTGGGCATGGGGGTGGGCATCCCGCGCAACCATTGGTTGCGGTTTATGGATTACCTGTATGCATACACCAAGACAGCCACCATTCAGCCACCGTCGCCGGCCATCACCAATCCCACGGCCTATGACCCCGCACGAACAGGCGACATCACACCGGAAACCTACCGCACGGTGATGCGTCTTGCGGCCCGGGCGTACGCGCCCAGCCTGCAGCATGAAACTGTCGCGGCCATGCCGTGGTGCCGGGAGGTTCTGCGCTTCCTTGCGGAGGAAGTGCGCCAGGGCCGCACGGTTCGCGTGCTGGTAAGCCCCCCGCACTTCTGGCTGGATGCACACTGGCTGCAGGAGGTGCAACAGGCGCCCGAGCTGGTGGGGCTGGCGCTGGATCCTGCCCTGCCAGCCAACACGCTTCGCCGGCTCGCCGCCGAAGAGGGGCTGGATCCCGAGGTGATCATCGACCTGTTGCCGGCGCTGCAACAGGCGGCCAGCGATGAGCCCTTGTATCTTGGCACCAATTCCCATTGGACCGTGGCAGGCAATGCCGTGGCTGCCGAGGTGCTCCGGCAGTCCCTGGCACCAGTGGTAGGGGCGTGGTCAACCGGGGGAAACAGCCCTGCATTGGCCTCGCGCACATGGGCAGAAGGCACGCGGGGCACGCCAATCGCCCCGGCAAAGCTGGCAATTCAGGGGGGCGTGGACAGGCCGGGGCCGGCCGCATCCACTTGGCTGGAGTGTCTCTCCCCGGCCAGTCTCCTTGACGCCGCCATGCGGCATCTGCTGCCGTTGTGGGAATGATGCGGCCGCGGGGAGCGGTTCAGTCGTCGCAGGAAGGGGTGGGCACGGGACGAGGGGTCAGATCCTTCACGAACCCGATGAGGGAGGGCTGCTGCTCTGCCTCGGGGGCCGCCAGGGGAAGCATGCGGGCGGTGATGGATGCCCGGAACGTACGGCCATCCTTGGTCTTGAGGGTGACCTCGTAGTCTTCGATGGCGCCATGCCGGGCCATGGCCTCCAGGAGCTGGCCGCGATGGCCGGGATCCACATACAACTGGCGGCCAATGTCTTCCATGGCCAGAAGTTCCTCGTGGGAATCGTAGCCAAACATGGCCAGGGCCTCGCGATTTACGGCCTTGAAGCGGCCCTCGGGCACGGACTGGAAAATTCCCACCGGCGCGTGCTCGAACAAAATGCGCCACTGCGCCTCCGCAGCGGCCAGGGCGGCCTCGCTCTGCCGTCGGCGGTGCACCTCCTCCTCTAACTGGGTCACGGTCTCCTGCAGTTGCCGGGTGCGTTCCTCGGCCAGGGCCTCCACGGCGGCCTGCAGGTCCAGCTGGGTCTGCTTGAGCCGCAAATGATCCGACACATCCATGAGCACCATGCGCAGGGCGCCATCAGGCTGCTGGGTGACGTAGGCCAGGATGCGCAGGGCCGGCTCGGTCAGCAGGCGAAAGGAGATGAGAGGCTCGGGCGCCCCGGCGGCCGCAGCCTGCACGGCGTGCTGGATGCGCTGGGCATCTTCGGAAGAAACATGGGCCAGGAGGGATGCGGGGGAGGGTGCGTGAGCACCGCCTTCGACCGGGGACGCAGCGAGCCAGGAAGCCAATTCGGAAGAACACAGCTCCGTGCCCTGGGCGGGGTCCACGGTCCACACGGCCACCCGGCTCAGGTTCTCCGGCAAGGTGGGCAGGGGCAGGGGGGCGGCGTTGTCTCCTTCCAGGCGGGGGAACAGGAACAGCGCCGCAGGATGCGCCGCCAGGGTGCGGGAAAGCTGCGCCACCAGGGAGAACGAGGGCGCGGAGAGCCCACGTTCCAGCATGCTGATGTACTGTTCCGTGACCCCAATGCGTTCCGCAAGCTTGGCCTGGGTGAAACTGCGCAACTCTCGCAGGAATCGCAGCCGCTTGCCAAAGGCCTTCTTGAATGCAGTCTCGTCCATGGACACCCCATAGCGGAGACAATGGCAAAACGACACAAACCGGGGGTTTGAGTTCCCGGTTTGTGTCGTGGCAAATCGAGGTGAGGGGAGTTATTCCAGGCAGTCGCGTTCCAGGGCCACCAGATCCCGGTAACGCTCACGCGCCCGGGCCAGCCTGGCCGTATCGCCACTCACCAGCACTTCCGCCGCACGGCACCGGGAATTGTATTGCGAGCTCATGCTGAACCCGTACGCCCCGGCGGAAAACACGGCCAGCAACTCTCCGGACTGCACGGCAGACATGGTCCGCTCCCGGGCCAGAAAATCGCTGGATTCGCAGATGGGGCCCACCACGTCCACAATGTTGGCGCTGCGATGCTGGGGCACCACCTCTGAAATGCGGTGGTAGGAGCCGTACAGCGCCGGGCGGGTCAGGTCGTTCATGGCCGCGTCCACAATCACAAAATGCTTGCTTGGGGTATCCTTGGTGTACACCACCTTGGTGACCAGGATGCCGCTGTTGCCGGCAATCACCCGGCCCGGTTCCAGGATAACCGTGAGGGGCCGCGACTTGAGCACCGGCACCAGGGCCTGGGCAAAGACCTCGGGATGGGGGGGATCTTCCTCATGATATTGAATGCCCAGGCCGCCGCCCAGGTCCAGGTACTTGATGTTCAGGCCCAGCTCGCCGGTCAGGCGGTCGTGGAAGGCCATGAGCTTTTCCATGGCTTCCTTGAAGGGATCGATGGACGTGAGCTGGGAGCCGATGTGGCAGTCCAGGCCCACGGGATCCACGGCCGGCAGGTCCCGGGCCAGGGCATAGGCCTGCATGGAGGTTTCCATGTCCAGCCCGAACTTGTTTTTCTTCATGCCCGTGGAAATGTACGGATGGGTCTGGGGGTCCACATCGGGATTGATGCGCAGGCTGATGCGGGCCTTGACGCCCATGGCCTTGGCGATTTCGTTAATACGCAGCAGCTCTTCCTGGGACTCCACATTGAACATGAGGATGTCCGCTTCCAGGGCTTCCTTGATTTCTTCGGGACGCTTGCCCACGCCGGAGTAGACAATTTTTTGCGCCGGCACACCTGCGGCCAGGGCGCGGTACAGCTCGCCGCCGGAAACAATGTCCATGCCGGCGCCCTGTTTGGCCAGCAGGTTGAGCACGCAGAGGTTCGAGTTCGCTTTGACAGAATAACAGGTCAGGTGCGGCAGCTCTTTGAAGGCGGAGTCGAAGATCTCGAAATGCCTGGTGAATGTGGCTGCGCTGTACACGTAAAGCGGCGTGCCGAACTCTTCCGCCAGCCGGGCTACGGGCACGTCCTCGGCAAACAACTGGCCGTCGCGATACTCGAAATGATGCATCTCGCATCTCCTGCGCGGTGTTTGAGCAATCGAAGAAAGGAAATTTGGATAGCTCGAACTGCCAGGATTGTAAAGTCAGCCGCGCCCAGACCGGTGTTGCGGTGGTTGACTCTGGCGGGGGGAGCCAGTGTCACAATAGTCGGCCGGATATAAAATTCGCGTCACAATGACACGTCGTTGATTTTTCTTTGGATAACATAGTGTTAGTGTGTGGTTTAGGAGCGATTCTTCCGGGCTGTTGTCGGGTGGTTGCTTCGGAATGTGGCGCTTTGGCCGGGGCACTCCGGGGCTCCCATACGGCCAACAAGCGTATCCATCAGGGACCACAGGGAATCGATGTATTGGACAAGATTTTGATATGACAGTTGGAATCAATGGTGCCCCCCGGCGGCTCCTGCCATGCGCCGGGCCGGGGGCCATGGAACCCCGCGCCCTTTCATCACCCACTTACAGGAGGGTATTATGACAACGGCTATTCTTGTGTTGATCTCGGTCATGTGGCTGCCGGTGGCGCTGCTGAACCTTGGCAAGGGAGAGCCCAAGGGCACGGGAGCCGCCACGGGATTCGTCGGCGTACTGGTGGTGGGCGCGGTGTTGCAGGCGGCCCTGTTCAAGGATGCCTTTACGGCAGGGCTGCTGTTCGCGCACGGAGTGCTGTACTGCTGTGTGGCTTAGAACCACTAACAAAACCTAGCCAGTTCTCTAAAAATTCTCTAAACTTGTCGGCAGGAGGTCATCATGAAGCCTGCCGAATTCGAGCGA
>JAIWOE010000232.1 GCA_020217165.1 Desulfovibrio sp.
GGCAGTGGTCATTTTTCCCGAAGGCACGCGGGCGTTCTCCTATGAGACCCTGCAGGAGTTTCAGGTGGGCGCCATGATTCTTGCCCTGAAGTCCGGCTTGCCTGTGGTGCCCATGCTCATCCATGGCGCCGGCGAGGTTTGGGCCCGGGAAGCCTTGAAGCGAAACAAACCGGCCGGGCCGTTGCGACTCACGGCCCTGCCGACGATGTACCCGTGTGAACGCTACACCATGAAGGACCGCGAGGCCCTGCGCCAGGAGCTGCAGACCCTCATGACCACCGAATACGAACGGCTGCGCGGCCAGTATTTTCCCATGCTCGCAGCCACGCCCGAGGAGGCACGATGACCGTAGATCCCCACGTCCGCCTTACCCCCCTTGGCGGCCTGGGAGAAATTGGCCGCAACTGCATGGTCCTTGAAACGGAAAAAACCATGCTCGTCATTGACTGTGGCCTCATGTTTCCCGACGACTACCTGCTTGGCATCGACATCGTCATCCCGCGCTTCGACTACATCCTGGAACGCAAGGACAAGCTCAAGGCCGTCATCCTCACCCATGGCCACGAGGACCACATCGGCGCCCTGCCCTGGCTCATGAACCACCTCACCGCGCCCATTTACGGCTCCGGCTTCACCCTGGGCCTGGTGCGCAACAAGCTGCGCGAGCACAATCTGGAACGCTACATCCCCCTGCACCGGGTGCAGGCCCGCGACCGCATTGTGTTTGATGACGTGGCCGTGACCTTCTTTCCCGTGTGCCACTCCATTGTGGATGGCTTTGCCCTGGGCTTTGAGACCACCGTGGGCCGCATCCTGCACACTGGAGACTTCAAAATCGACCCCGCGCCCATGGACGGCCATGCCACGGACCTGGACGGCATCCGCGAATTCTGTTCGGAAGGCGTGCTCTGCATGCTTTCGGACTCCACCAACGTGGAGCGCGACGGCCACTCCCTGAACGAACGCCAGATCATGAGTTCGCTCTCGGAAATCTTCAAGGCCGCCCAGGGCCGCATCCTGGTCACGCTCTTTTCCAGCCACATCCAACGCATGCAGGAAGTGTTCGAGCTGGCCTGGCAAACCGGGCGCAAGGTGGCCGTGGCTGGCAAGTCCATTTCTTCCAATATTGAGCTGGCCCAGGAACTCAAGTTTCTGGCCGCCAAGGAAGGCGTGCACATCCCCCTGGAGGACGTGCCCACGGTGCCCGACCGCGAACTGGTGCTGCTGGTGACCGGTTCCCAGGGCGAGCCCCTGTCGGCCCTCACGCGCATCACCGCCGGGGAGCACAAAAGCCTGCGCATCCACGAGGGCGATACGGTCATCATGTCCTCCCGGTTCATCCCTGGCAACGTGCGGGCCATTTATCGGGTCATCAACCAGCTCTACAAATTGGGCGCGGATGTGTTCTATGAAAGCATCCACAACATCCACGCCTCTGGCCACGCCTACAAGGAAGAGCTGCGGCTCATGCTGGAAGCCGTGAAGCCCAAGTACTTCATTCCCGTGCACGGCGAGTACCGCCATCTGGTGAAGCACGCGGATCTGGCCCGCCACTGCGGCGTGGCCGGGGAACGGGCCATTGTGCTGGAGGACGGGCAGCCCCTAACCTTCGTCCAGCACGGCATCCGCTTTGAAGACGCCGTCCCCGCCGACGCCATCTACGTGGACGGCAAGGGGGTGGGGGACGTGGGCCACACCGTGCTCAAGGAGCGCCAGCTCCTGGGCGGAGAGGGGCTGGTCATCGTGGTGCTGGTGCTGGAGGAGAAGAGCTGGGAAATCGTCCACGGCCCGCAGGTGGAATCCAAGGGCTTTGTCTTTGCCCAGCAATACTCCCACGTGCTGGAAGACGCCCAGTGCATCATCCTGGATATCTTCGAAAACGTCCCTCCGGGGGAAGTGGAGAAACTCAAGGAGCGCATCCGCAGCGCCCTGCGCCGGTTTTTCCGCAAGGTGCTGGACCGTGACCCCGTGGTGGTGCCCCTGGTCATGGTGGTGTAGCCCGGCCCCGCCGGAGCGGCTCCCGCAGCCATTTACATGCCGGCCTGACCCGTGCAGACCGGCATGTTCCATTAATTTATTGTAGGATTCATTGCATGCACGACACGCCCACCAAGGACAGCAACGGGTCCCCCCTGCAAGATGGGGACAATGTGCTGTTGACCAAGGATCTCAAGGTCAAAGGCGCTTCCGTGACCCTCAAACGCGGCACCCTCATCAAGAACATCCGCCTCTCGGCCAATCCGCAGGAAATCGAATGCAACGCAGAAAAGGTCAAGGGGCTGGTACTCAAGACTTGTTTTCTGAAAAAAGCGTAACCCTTGCGCGGGCCTGCCTCTCCTGTTGACGCCGGGTTCGCCTTGACCTGCCCCTGTATCTCATCTAGAAGCAAGGAATTATGAACTGGGACTGGGACAAACTCAATTCGCGCAAGCCGCAGGGCCCCTGGGGCCAGCGGCCCAGTGGCGGCTCTAGTGAAGGGCCGGACCTGGACAGGCTGAAGGACGCCCTGAAGCAATTCAAGACCCCTGGCGCCATTTTTCTGGTGCCATTGCTTCTGGTGCTGTGGTTGGCCACGGGGTTTTACATGGTCGAACCCGCGGAAGTGGGTGTGGTGCTGCGCTTTGGCGCCTTCCATCGCATCACGGATCCGGGTTGGCACTACCACATCCCCTTGCCCGTGGAGCGGGTGCTCAAACCAAAGGTCATGGAATTCCGGCGCGTGGAGGTGGGGTTCCTCTCCATGCAGGGAGGCCGCCAGACCCAGCAGGGCCAGAACCGCTCCCGGCCCGAGGAAAGCCTGATGCTCACGGGCGACGAGAACATCGTGGACGTGCAGTTCATCGTCCAGTACCGCATCAAGGATCCCGTGGACTTCCTCTTCAATGTCCAGAGCCAGGACGAAACCGTCAAGCACGTGGCCGAGGCTGCCATGCGCGAGGTGGTGGGCTACAACCTCATCGACAACGTGCTCACGGACAAGAAGGAAGCCATCCAGCTGGATACCCTCAAGCTCATGCAGGGCGTGCTGGACCGCTACAACGCCGGCATTTACATCGAAGCCGTGCAACTGCAGGACGTACACCCCCCCCGGGAAGTGGTGGACGACTTCAAGGACGTGGCCAGCGCCCGCGAAGACAAGAACCGCTTCATCAACGAAGCCCAGGCCTACAGCAACGACATCCTGCCCAGGGCCCGCGGCGAGGCCGCCCGCATCGTCAACGATGCCCGCGGCACCCAGCAGAGCATCATCCGTCGCGCCGAGGGCGAGGCCGCCCGCTTCTCCGCCGTGCTGGACGCCTACAAGAAAGCCCCGGACATCACCCGCGAACGTCTCCAACTGGAAGCCATGGAACGCATTCTCGCCAATCAGGACATGGACAAGCTGTTGCTTGACCCCGAGGTGGCCAATCGAACCACCCCGTACTTCCAGCTTGCGCCGCCGGAAGCCCTGGCTGGTCAGGCCCCCGGCGCCACCCCCCCGGGCACGCCTGCACCCCAGCCCGGCCTGCGAGGTGCCCCATGAGGAGCGTGCTCATCATCGCCTTGTCGGTCTTCATTCTCCTGGTGGTGGGGTCCATGTCGTTGTACACGGTCTCCCAAGTGCAAACGGCCATCATCCTGGAATTCGGCAAGCCCATAGGCGAGCCCAAGTCGCCGGGCCTGCATTTCAAGTGGCCCTGGCGCTCAGCCATCTTCTTTGACAAGCGCATCCTGGACTATGACGCCAAGGCCCGCGAAGTGCTCACCAGCGACAAGAAGACCCTGCTGGTGGACAACTATGCCAAATGGCGCATCACCAATCCCCTGCTGTTCTACCAGACCGTGCGCACCCCCGAAGGGGCCCTGCAGCGCTTGGATGACGTGATCTACTCCGAAATGCGCGAGGCCCTGGGCCGCTACACCATGACGGAGGTGGTTTCCACCAAACGTGCCGCCATCATGCAGGAAGTGTCGGAACGCTCGTCCCGGCTCATTGCCGAGTATGGCATTGTGGTGGTGGACGTGCGCATCAAACGCACGGACCTGCCCGAGCAGAATCTCAAATCCATCTACAACCGCATGTCCGCCGAACGAAAGCGCCAAGCGAAACAGTACCGATCCGAGGGCGAGGAAGAGGCGGCCAAGATCCGCTCCGAGGCAGACCGCGAACGCACGGTCATCCTGGCGGAAGCACGTCGGGAAGCCGAAGTGCTCCTTGGCCAGGGCGATGCTGAAGCAGTGCGTATTTACGCGGAAGCATACGGGGCTGATCCCAGCTTCTATGCCTTCTCCAGAAGCCTGGAAGCCTATACCACTGGCCTCAAAACTCGCACACGCATGGTGCTGGTGCCTGGATCCGGCTTCTTCCAACACCTGCCCTAGATTACAGGGATAATTTCCCCGCGGGGATTTTTGCCGTCCCCGCGGGGAAACTGCGCTTGTCACATGTTACATTAAGTGTTACATATCTGTCCGCAATGAGACACTATGTCCCTGGCCATATATACCCAGCGACCACAGCAGACAAACTAGCATCCCCTAACTCTTCATCTTTTTTTGCGCCCCTGGCAGATAATTTGGCATTGAATTTGTATTAATTGTCTACTTGCCTCTGCCACGTCCCTGCATCGTGGCTGCACCAATGAGTTGCGTCTCTTCGGTGCTGGAAAGGCGTTTTCGTTTCGTGGACCCTTTGGGCCGTCCCGGCGGGCGTGAGGGGGCAGGAAGCAAGGGTTCGGGAATCCCCAATGCCACCAGCTGCTGAATTCGTTCCTTTGGTGCGCGATCCCCTTTGATGATGCGTGAGATCATGGAGGGATGCACACCCAGCTCAATGGCGAGACGGTTTTTGAGAATTTGGTGATACGAAAGCCACGCCTCCAGCTTGTGCTGCCGGTTGGTGCTGGAATCCGCCAACAAGGCAGCCAAAAACTGCTCGGAAAATGAGGCCGATTCGGATGGGGAAGAAGCGTCTGTCATAGGCAGGTCAAGGAATTGAATTGTTTCTTCGTGTATGGTATATATTCCGCCTCACAAAAATCGAATAATGTCTAGTTATAGGCTAATTATTCTGCTGTCAAGGTGAACAGGCCACCCGACCCGTTCGCCGTACACCAAAGGAGTAGCATCGTGCCAGGTTTTGAAGAAATTTTCGATCGCATCAAGGTGGCCACCAACACCCGTACCCAGGTGGAGCTCGCCGAAGTGCTCGACATCCGTCAGTCCAGCATCTCTGACGCCAAGCGCCGGGATTCGGTGCCTTCGGACTGGTACCTCAAGCTGTTTGAAAAATACGGGCTCAACCCGGACTGGCTCAAGAGCGGGCTTGGCCCCATGTACCTCAAGAGCGAGCAGGGCTATGAGCCTT
>JAIWOE010000233.1 GCA_020217165.1 Desulfovibrio sp.
CACCCTGCCCTCCTGCCCGCCCCCTGGCAGGTGGACCAGGGCTTCCTCGAAACGCCGGAGGTAGTCATCCCGCAGTTGCAAATGCCGCACCACCTCCCGGGGCGGCACGGCGAGCAGGTACCGCGGATCCAGGAGCCCCAGGCGCTCCTCGATCACATCAGGGGGGTAGATGTCGGCCGCCAGACTGCGCAGGATGTCCCGTCGCTTGAGCAGCAGCCGCACTTCCCGGGCTGGTGTCAGGTCGCGGGTCTCCAGGGCCTCGGCCACGGCATCGGCCAGGGCGAAGACCAGGGAGGCGGACCAGTCATTCCAGACACGCGGGCCGGTGGCGCGGGAATCCGCATAGGTCAAGAGCAACAGGCGGGCCAGGCGGGCCGGGGTGAGGCCGCGTCCGATGAGCCGGCCCACCACGGCGGCGTCTTCCGGATCCTCGGCATGGGCGGTTTCCGCCAGCAGCAGGTGCTCGCGGATGAGGAATGCCACTTCGTCCACCAGATCCGCCGGGGCCCCCCAGGCCGCCAGCACCGAGGAGGCAAGATGCGCCCCCCGCTCTCCGTGCCCCTGGCTGCCTTCGGCAGGGGTTTTGCCAATATCGTGCAGCAGGGCCGCCCACCGCAGGGCCGGGCGATGGCGCTCCACGTGCCACAGGGCCTGCAGGCGGCGCGGAGCCTGGGAGGCGGGATCGCCCAGCCCCTCCAGCATGCGCAGGGTCTCCACGCTGTGTCGCCCCACGGGGTGGACATGCCAGCCGCCATAGGGGATGCGATCCTGCGAGACGCCGAAGGCCGGCACCAACGCGGCCAGCAGCCCGGTTTCAAACATCGCCTCCACCGCCACCGAGGCATGCGCCCCGGCGAGCACATGCGACAGGCGGGAAAACAGGGCCGGAGGTTCCTTGAATTGTTGCGCCTCCTGCTCCATCCGCCGGCGGGCGGTCAGGGAGGGCGGCCGGCCCGTGGCGGCGCAGGCGTGCAGCACCTCCCAGCAATCCCAGGGAGCATCGTCCACCCCCCCGCCGCTGGCTGCGCTTCGTTGCCACCAGGAGGCGGCCCGGTTGCGCTCCATGGCCCGATGCAACCGGGCCAGCAGACGGGCGGGGCCGTGAGGACCGGGGCACCCGCAGCGTTCTGCCAGTTCGGGCAGCAGTTCCAGGGGGATGAGATCCTGCCGTGATCCGCACAAGACATGCAGCCTGCTGCGCACTTCGAGTATCAGGCCGGCATCCTCTTGCAATCGGTGCACATCCCGGGGAGTCAAGAGGCTTTGGGACCCAAGCAGCCGATGCAGCCAGCGGGCGGTATGGAGTTCCCGCAGTCCTCCCACGCCGGACTTGAGATGCGGCTCCAACAGGGCAAAGGCCTCGCCGTGCCGGGCCGCACGGGCGCGGGCCTCCTGGTCTGTCCAGGCAAGGAAGGCTGGCAGCACGGCGGGGGTGGCCAGGCCATCCACGGCACGCTGCAAGGCCTGGAACGTGGCCGCATGGCCGGCGATACATCGCAGATCCAGCAGGGAGGCCAGCACGGCCATGTCCTGGCGGGCACAGGCGAGGCAATCTTCAATGGAACGCACGCCGTGGCCCACATCCAGCTTGAGATCCCAGAGGGGGCGGAACAGCTGGCCGGCCAGGCTGTCCGCGGACGGTGGAATGGTCTGGGCATAGACCAGGAGCACGTCGATATCCGCATGCACCGTGCATTCGGCGCGGCCGTAGCCTCCCACGGCCACCAGGCAACAGGCCGGCCCCGGGGGGCTCTCTGCCTGTGCTGCGGCAAACTGGCGTCGGAAATACTGATCGTACGCCGAGGAGAGGCTGGCGACGGAATCGAATTCGCCGAACCCGCCGCATTCGTCGGCCTGGCCAGCCTGATCCTGGCCAGGGAGGGTGTTGTCCTGCTGCTGCAGCCGGGCCTGCAGGGCCTGCCGCTGGCGGGCAAGGAGGTCGATGGCTGCGGGCATGTCAGAAAAAAAGCCGGGCCGGGAAGCAGCGCTCCCCGGCCCAGTACTGGGTTGGTTAGATGGCCTCCACGCCGGACTCGCCGGTGCGGATGCGGATGGTTTCCTCCACGGGGAGGACGAAGATCTTGCCGTCACCAATCTGGCCGGTGCGGGCGGCCTTGACCACCTCGTCCACTACAGTTTTGGCCATGGAGTCATCCACCACCACTTCGATCTTGACCTTGGCCACGAAATCCACCTGGTATTCGGCGCCGCGGTAGACTTCCTTGTGGCCGCGCTGCCTGCCGAAGCCCTTGACTTCGCTTACGGTCATGCCCTTGATATCCAGGCTGGTGAGGGCCTTCTTGACCTCTTCCATCTTGAAGGGCCGGACGATGATCTCGATCTTTTTCATGATCGCAATCCTTTCTCGCAAGACGTTTAGTACTGGTATCCGGACTCGTTGTGCTGGCTCATGTCCAGACCGGCTTCTTCCTCTTCCGGCGTCACGCGCAGGCCCACCACCATGTCGGTGAACTTGAGCAGGAGATAGCTCGCGCCGAAGCAGAACACCCAGGTGGCCACCACGGAAACCACCTGTACCAGGAACTGATGCACATCACCCTGCAGCAGGCCGGATTTGCCGTTGACGGCGGCGTTGGCGAAAATGCCCGTGGCGATGGCGCCCCAGGTCCCACCTACGCCATGAATGCCCACCACGTCCAGGGCATCATCAAAGCCGAGCTTGTGCTTGAGGAAGATGCCGCCATAACAGATGGCGCCGCCGGACAGGCCCATGAGCAACGCGCCCATGGGGGTGACAAAGCCGGCCGCGGGGGTGATGACCACCAGCCCGGCCACGGCGCCGGAAGCGGCGCCCAGGGTGGTGGGTTTGCCGCTGACAATGCGCTCCATGGCGATCCAGGCCAGGGCCGCGGCGGCGGTGGCCACGTGGGTGGTCACAAAGGCGCTGGAGGCCAACCCATCGGCAGCCAGGGCGCTGCCGGCGTTAAAGCCGAACCAGCCGAACCACAGGATGCCCGCGCCCAGCACGGTCATGGGAATGTTGTGGGGAATGAACGGCGCCTGCCCGTAGCCGCGGCGATAGCCCAGGACAATGGCCGCCGCCAGGGCCGCGGCGCCGGAGCTCATGTGCACCACCGCGCCGCCGGCGAAGTCCAGGGCGCCCATTTCGGCCATCCAGCCGCCGCCCCACACCCAGTGGGCCATGGGGCAGTACACCACCAGGAGCCACAGGACGGAGAAGACCAGAAAGCCCGAAAACTTGATGCGTTCCGCATAGGCCCCGGAGATGAGGGCGGGGGTGATGACCGCGAACATGCACTGGAAAATCATGAAGGCGGTGTGGGGGATGGTGGGGGCGATTTCCGCCGGCTCCGCGCCCACGCCATACAGGAAGGCGTATTTGAGCGAACCGATAACGCCGGCAATGTCGTCACCAAAGGCCAGACTGTATCCCACGGCCACCCAGACAAGTGTTGCCACGGCGAGCATGATGAAGCTGTGCATGATGGTGCCCAGCACGTTCTTGTTGCGCGTGAGCCCACCATAGAACAGGGCCAAACCGGGGGTCATGAACATGACCAGAGCGGCGCAGATAAGAATGAATGCGGTATCCGCCGGCTGCATGATTTCCTCCTGCTGAAAATGAACGGTGCGTCGCTTTCGTTTCGTGCAGCGCAGCTGCACACCCATGCCACACGTCCTTCCCGTGAAAGACGAATCCTGTTTAGCGCAGTCTCCGCCTCAATGGAACCCGTTTTGACATTAATCGCAACAAACACGAAACAATCCTGTTGGCCTGCGGAGCACCGCAGCAGTACCTGTGGCACCTCCAGTGAGTCGCACGCGTGCATCTTCATAAATTTTCCATTAAATAACAAATTGATACATGCATTCAAGCAAAAAACTCTCCGCTGCAAACTATTTCCCTTCATTCTGTGCTGATTTTGCAGTTTGCTGCGACCAGGGGCACGCGTCGAAAAATTTGACGTTTCTGCAATATTCCTGGAATCTCGTACGCTTCACATGCAGATTCGCTAAAATAACACGCAATAATAATGTGTTATAAACAAGAGGCCTGCTTCTGCATTCCCTTGTTCAGCGATATCTGTGGAAAGACCAATCCTCGATGCCTCGTCAGCCAGCTGGCGACAAGGTTGTCGAAACAGGAATCCTCCGAGGGTCCAGGGCATGGCAAGGGCCTTCGGAGGATGCTTCCGGACGGGGTGTCGGGAGGTGGGCGTACGTTCGCCGCCGGGCCACTCTGCGTTACAACATCCCGATATCCCAATTGAACTGACTGCTGCGTCCCGGGGTATCCACCCGTTTGGCCTGGGGTTCCTTCAAATGGATGAAGACGCCATAGCCGGCCTGCTCCAGGGCTTCGGTCCGGGAGGTGAGGTCCAGGGGCCAGGCCGGAAAGATCCAGGAAAGGGGACCATAGGGCCGGGTAAAGAAGGTTTCCCCCTTGGGGCTGGCCAGGGGCTCCTGGGGTTTGACCAGGGGAGTTCTGTAACGAGTCACCCCCACGGGCCAGTGACCCGAAACCACGATGCCCAGGGGCAGCGGGCTCTGGGCCGGCAGGGCCAGCACGTCCTCCCCGCCAAGCTCGGGGCTTATCACGGCCATGTCAAACCCCAGGGTGCGCATCTCTTCCAGGGCCAGGGGGTTGGCCAGATTGCAGAACGGGCCGGCCACGGGCTTGACCTTGCCCAGCTCCGGCAGCAGCCCGATTTGCCAGGGTGCATTGCAGACGATGCGTCGGCCGCCGTCCCGCACCAGTTTGTGCAGGGCGCGCTTCCAGGATTCTTCCTCCTCGGGCCAGATGATGGGCGGCAACCACCACCAGATTTTCGGATAGAGCGTGGGGGAGCATTTTTCCGGGGTGAAGGGTGTCATCCACAAACCCTTGACGCCACGGTCCACCTGCTTGCCCGCGGCCAGGGCGCGTTGGACGATGATGTTGACCGTGCCCTTGGGGCGCCCCGCCACGGCTGGCATGCTGGGCTCGAAATTGGACGTCACGCCTGCAGGCTCGCGTCGTTCGGCCAGTTCCGCCCGCATGCTGCCAAGGCGGGAGGCCAGCTCGGGCTCGCGACGGTCCACCAGATACACCGGCGTGCCCTTGGGAGGCAGCCGGGGCCCCACGCGCACACCCCGGTGGCCACGCTGCGGAAACGGTCGTTTAGAGGTGCCGTTGTCCTTGCGCTTGAGGGACGCCCCTCCTTTGCCTCCTGTTTTGGAACCTTCCTTAGAGCCGGGTGCACCGGCTTCCGGCGCGGGCCTGGGCTTGGCCGCCGCCGGACGGATGTCCAGCCGTCCGCCCTTGGGAATGGCCTTGCGGATGGGAA
>JAIWOE010000234.1 GCA_020217165.1 Desulfovibrio sp.
CAGAATATTTGTACGAAAGATCACGACGGAGTGCAACTATTGGTTTGGGAGGAAGACGGATTCTGACGGAGAGCGATTGCGCAATCCATGCGCCTGGAGTACAAAAGGCGTCGGGCCAATCCCTTCACATCAACAAGTTGCACATCCATGATCGCTACCCATTCCCTGCAGAGTTTTGCCAGTGATAACAATGCCGGCGTGCACCCCCGCATCATGCAAGCCATGGCCGACGCCAACCGGGCAGACGCCATCGCCTATGGTGACGACCCCTGGACCGAGGCCCTCGCCGCGTGCCTGGGGGAACTGCTGGGGCCGGCATGCAGGAGCTTTCCGGTGTTCCTGGGGACGGCGGCCAATGTGCTGTGCCTGCAGGCCATGACCCAGCCGTGGGAGGCTGTCATCTGTGCGCCCTCCGCCCACATCAACCGGGACGAGTGCGGCGCCGCGGAGGCCATTGCCGGTCGTAAGCTCCTGGCCACGGTGCCGAATTCCCAGGGGCACGGGAAGATCTCCCCGCGGGACATTATCCCCCTGCTGGGGGCGCGCGGGTTTGTGCATCAGGTTCAGCCGCGGGTGGTCAGCATCACCCAGTCCACGGAATTGGGTGCGTGCTACTCCCTGACGGAACTGCGGGAACTGGCCAGCTTCTGCAAGGAGCGCGATCTGTTGCTGCACATGGATGGTGCGCGCCTGCCCAATGCCTGCGCGGCCCTGGGCTGCTCCCTGAAGGAGATGACCGCCGACGTGGGCCTGGATGCCCTGACCCTGGGCGGCACGAAGAACGGCATGATGTTCGGCGAGGTGGTGATTGTGTTTCGGGAGGATCTGGCGGCCGCGCTGCCCTTCCTGCGCAAACAGGGCATGCAGCTTGTCTCCAAGATGCGCTTCCTTTCCGCGCAGTTGCTGGCCCTGTACGGCTCGGATCTCTGGCTGGAAAACGCCCGCCACGCCAATGCCATGGCCTCCGTGCTGGCCGAACGCGTGGCCAGGCTTCCAGGGCTGGAATTCGTGCACCCCGTGCAGACCAACGCCCTGTTTGTGCGAGCGCCCCGGCGGGCCCTGGCCAGACTGCGGGAGGAGTTCTTCTTTTATTTTTGGGATGATGGCACGAGTGATCGCCCCGTGGCCCGTTGGATGACTTCCTGGAGCACCACCGAAGAAGCTGTGGGATGCTTTGTGGACCGGCTGCAAGCCGCATTGATGGAGTGAGCCGGAGGGCTACGCCTGCTGGTACGCGAGCATGATATCCACGAATCGTTCAATCTGGGTAGCCAGTTCCGTGTCCAGCTCCTGAAATGCCACGCCCAGGGAGAGCTTGCCATGCTCCATGACGGCGGTTTTGATGATGCCCTGCAGGTACAGTGATTCCTCAGACCCGAACAGCCGGAACTGAAAGACAATGTGCTCCCCGGGGGCCGCGGTCCGCAGCGCCTCCAGGTTCCCTTCCTCCACCAGCACCCGGCAGCCGCCAGCGGAAATGTTGACGATCACTCCGCGCGGATCTTCCCCACCCATATAAAAGGTGATGGGCTGGTAGCAGGAGGCGCGGTCGTGCTTGCGCAGCTTGAGCACTTCCACCCGCCGGGGGTAGGCGAGGAACAGCAACGGGTACGGCTTGACGGACAGGTGGGTTACCTGGGACTGGAAGCCGCAGATGCGCCCGCCCTCCATGAGGAACCGCACCGTCAGGTCCATGCGCGGGGCCAGCACGTCCAGCAGCTGACGGGTCATGGGCAGCTTGATCAGCACAAACTGGTCGCGTTCCATGCCCAGAAAGGTGGACTTGAAGCGCCGCTGGGTGCTGGTGATCTCCACCAGGGCCTCGCCGCCCAGGGGCAGGTGCAGGGTGCGCTCCTCCTGTTCCACTTGGCTGGAATGGTTGGAAGCTGTCATGGTTGGGCGGGGCCGAAGGTGCGGTGCATGGATGGATCCACTCCTGGTATTGGGGGTTGAGCATGCCACAAAAATGTCGTAGAGGGAAGACTTTCCATTCCGCCTCGCATGCCGGCAGGCGCGCTTCGTGCCGGCGATCATCTCCCTCAGCCTAGGAGTATTGTGCATGAAACGACTCATCGCGCTGTTGCTGGTTCTTGGCGTGCTGGGCCCGGCCTCCGTGGTGCAGGCCAGACAGTTTGCCATTTCCGTGACCCAGATTGTGGAGCACCCCGCCCTGGACGCCACCCGCAAGGGCTTTGAGGACAGGCTCAAGGAACTGGGCGTGGACGCCAAGTTCTCGGTGCACATCGCCCAGGGCAACATCGCCACGGCCAACCAGATTGCCAGCCAGATCCAGGGCGAAAAGCCGGACCTCATCCTGGCCATTGCCACGCCCACGGCCCAGGCTGTGGTGCAGAAGATCAAGAACATCCCCATCCTGGCCACGGCGGTCACGGATTTTGTGGGTGCCGGCCTGGTGAAGGACATGCAGAAACCCGGCGCCAACGTCTCCGGCATGACCGACCTCACCCCCATGGACAAGCACGTGGCCCTGGCCAAGGAGTTCATCCCTGGTCTCAAAACCCTGGGCGTGATGTACAACGCCGGGGAGGCCAACTCCGTGACCCTGGTGAACCTCCTCAAGGCCGAGGCTGCCAAGCAGGGCGTGGCCGTGGAGGAAGCCACGGTGGTGAACTCCGCCGGCGTCATGGCCGCTGCCAAGAGCCTGGTGGGCCGCTGTGAGGCCATTTACGTGCCCACGGACAATACCGTGGTCTCGGCCCTGGAAAGCGTGATCAAGGTGGCCGCTGAGAGCGACCTGCCCATTTTCTCGGGCGATACGGACTCCGTGGAGCGTGGCACCATGGCCTCCCTGGGCTTTGACTACTACGGCATGGGCGCGCAGACGGCGGAGATGGCCAAGAAGATTCTGGTGGACGGCACCCCCATTGGCGAAATGCCCGTGGAAATGCTCAAAGAACTCAACTTGTTCATCAACAAGAAAGCCGCGGCGGACTTTGGCGTGACCATCCCCGAGGCCCTGCTGGCCCGCGCGTCCAAAATTATTGAATAAAGCCGTAGGGGGACGCCGTTCCCCTGCACCCCCAGCCAGGGGATGAGCCCCTGACCCCGCATTCCTTCGTGGCGGCCGGCAACCAGTATTGCCGGCCGCCACGAACGCCGAAGGGGACCGGGGGAAAATCACTTTCCCCAAGGGGGGACCTGGGGGCGGAGCCCCCGCATGGTGCGCCGTTATGACATGGTATGCGTTTTCCGGAGCCCTGGAGCAGGGGTTTGTGTATGGGCTGATGGTGCTGGGGGTGTACATCACCTTCCGGGTGCTGCATTTTCCCGACCTGACCGTGGACGGCAGCCTGCCCCTGGGGGCGGCGGTGGCCTCGGTGTGCATCACCAACGGCTGGGATCCCTACCTCGCCTGCGTACCGGCCATGCTGGCCGGGTTCGTGGCCGGCATGGTCACGGGCATTTTGAACACCAAGTTCAAGATCCTCCACCTGCTGGCCTCCATCTTAACAATGATTGCCCTCTATTCCATCAATATTCGCATCATGGGCCGGCCGAACATGGCCTTGTTGAACCAGGAGATTGTGCTTGATCCGCTGTTCGCCCTGGGGCTGACCCAGGCCGTGGCCGGGCCACTGCTCTTTGGCGTGCTGGCCGTGGCCGTGGTGGGAGGGCTGATCTGGTTTCTGAACACGGAACTGGGCCAGGCCATGCGGGCCACGGGGGACAATCCGCAGATGATCACCGCCCAGGGGGTGGATACGCACAAAATGATCATCGCCGGGGTGGGACTTTCCAACGCCCTGGTGGCCCTGGCCGGGGCCCTGGTGGCCCAGAGCCAGGGGGCGGCGGACGTGAACATGGGCGTGGGCGTCATCGTGGCAGGGCTGGCCTCGGTCATCGTGGGGGAGACGCTCTTTGGCGCACGCAGCATCGGCCGACGCATTGTGGCGGCGCTGCTGGGATCGGTGATTTACCGCCTGGCCATCGCCCTGGCCTTGTCCCTCAAGCTGGGGGCCTTCTCCTTCACGCCTTCGGACATCAACCTCATCACCGCCATCCTGGTGGTGCTGGCGCTGGTCTCCCCGCAACTCAAGCAAAAGGTGCAGGCCCGTGCTCGTTCTTGAGAAGGTCGTCAAGTATTTCAACAAGGGCACCATCAACGAGGTCCTGGCCATCAACAAGCTGGATCTCATCGTGGAGCGGGCGGACTTCATCACCATCATCGGCTCCAACGGCGCCGGCAAGTCCACCATGCTTTCCTGCATGGCCGGCACCATCATTCCCGATGCCGGCCGGGTGGTCCTCTCCGACCGGGATGTGACCACCTGGCCCGAGTGGAAGCGGGCACGCTACATCGGCCGCGTGTTCCAGGACCCCCTCAAGGGCACCAGCGCCTCCCTGTCCATAGAGGAGAACCTGGCCCTGGCCATGCGCCGGGGCAAGATGCGGGGCTTTGCCGCAGGGGTATCCCGCCAGGACCGTGACCATTTTCGCGACCGCCTCAAGGAGCTTGGCCTGGGGCTGGAAAACCGTCTCAAGGATCAGGTGGGCCTGCTCTCGGGGGGGCAGCGTCAGGCCCTGACGTTGCTCATGGCCACCATGGTCAAGCCCGAGGTACTGCTGCTGGACGAGCACACCGCGGCCCTGGATCCCAAAACAGCCCAGCAGATTCTGGAACTGACGCAGCAGGTGGTGGAGGCCCAGAAGCTGACCACCCTGATGGTGACGCATAACATGCGCCAGGCCATTGCCCTGGGCAACCGGCTGGTGATGCTGCATCAAGGCGAAGTCATTCTGGATCTGGAAGGCGAGGCCAAGCGCTCCCTCACCGTGGACGACCTGCTGCAGCAGTTCTATGCCATCCGCGGCGAGACCCTTTCATCGGACCGGCTGCTGTTGGGGTAGCCGGGGGTGAACACATGGTGTCCGCATCGCCCAGGCAGCATCGGGTGCGGGACAAAATAGGGGGAACACCGCGTGGTCGGCGTTCCCCCGTGTTGTGTGCGACGGCAGTTGTTGGAACCGTTATTTGGGAATGCTGCCCGCCACGCCCTTGACCAGCCAGTCCATGGTCAGCAGTTCCTTGTCCGTGGCGACCTTGCCGGCGGGAATGCGCTCCACGCCGTCAATATCCACCAGGGGACCGGCGAAGATGGTGTCGTCACCCTGCTGCAGTTTGGCCATCTCGGCCAGCACCTTCTCCTGCACGGCCTTGGGGACGCTGGCATGGAAGGCGGAGAGCTTGATGTCGCCCTCCTTGAAGCCCCCGAAGTATTCTTCCATGGTCCAGGTGGCATCCATGACCTGCTGGACCTTCCTGACGTAGATTGGCCCCCAATCCCAG
>JAIWOE010000235.1 GCA_020217165.1 Desulfovibrio sp.
AGCACCTTGATGCAGGCCACGCGCTTGGCGCCGGAATTGTCGGCGACATCGAGATTGGATTGAATCTGGATCATGGCGCGTTCCTTACAGAGCCTTTTCGAGGACTTTCACCAGGCTCCAGCGTTTGCGCGCAGAGAGGGGACGGGATTCCACAATCTGCACCTTGTCGCCGATCTGGCATTCATTGTTGGCATCATGCGCCATGAACTTCTTCCGGCGGCTGATGTACTTTTTGTACAAAGGGTGCATCACCAGGGTGTCAACCTGCACAACAATGGTCTTGTCGCACTTGTCGCTCACCACGTTGCCGACGAGCATCCGCTTGTTGCCTTGCTTCTCGGTCTGCGCCACGTCGCTCATGGCCTTACTCCTTGCCCTGTTCCTTCAGCACGGTGAAAATGCGGGCGATGGTCTTTTTCACCTGGGGGATGCGGGCGGTGTTTTCCAACTGGGCCGTGGCATGCTGAAACCGAAGATTGAACAACTCTTCACGAAAGCCGGACAACTTTTCCCGCAACTCATCGGCCGACAGGCCGCGCAGTTCCTTGACGTCCATGATCGCCCTCCTAGACCGCTTCTTCGCGGACGACGATGGTGGTCTTGATGGGCAGCTTGTGAGCTGCGCGGGTCAGCGCCGCCTTGGCCAGCTCCAGATCCACTCCCTTGATTTCATACAACATCTTGCCGGGCTTCACAGGCGCACACCAGCCAACCGGCGCGCCCTTCCCGGAACCCTGGCGGGTTTCCGCGGGCTTGGCCGTCACCGGCTTGTCCGGGAAAACGCGGATCCACACCTTGCCGCCGCGCTTGATGTGGCGCATCATGGCCACGCGGGCAGCTTCAATCTGCTGGTTGGAGAGCTTCCCGTGCTCAAGGGCCTTCAGGCCGATGTCGCCGAACGCCACGGAATTGCCGCGAAGTGCCATGCCGCGCAGCCGGCCCTTTTGCATCTTGCGGAATTTGACGCGTTTTGGGGAAAGCATTACTGCACCGCCTCTTGGTCAAGGATCTCACCTTTGTAGATCCACACTTTCACACCAATGACGCCGTAGGTCGTGTTGGCGCGTGCCACGCCGAAATCCAGGTCGGCACGCAGGGTGTGCAGGGGCACACGGCCTTCGCGGTACCATTCCCGGCGGGCGATTTCCGCACCAGCCAGGCGGCCGGAACAGGCCACACGAATCCCCTCGGCGCCAAACTTGCGAGCCAGGGACAGCGTCCGCTTCATGGCCCGGCGGAACGCCACACGACGCTCCAGCTGCAGGGCAATGTTCTCGGCCACCAGCTGGGCATCGATTTCAGGGCGACGAATCTCGTTCACTTCAATGGCGAACTCGTGCCCGAATTTCTGCTTCAGATCGCCGCGCAGCTTTTCAATTTCCACACCCTTGCGGCCGATGACAATGCCAGGCCGGGCCGTGTGGATGATGATGCGAATCTTCCCGCCTGCGCGTTCGATTTCAAGCTTGGCCACTCCAGCATGATAGAGCAGCTTTTTCACGAACTTGCGGATCTGATGATCCTCGTACACGAAGGCAGGGTATTCCTTCTTGCTATACCAGCGCGACAACCAGTTCTTGTTGTAGCCGAGCCGGAACCCGTATGGATGGACTTTCTGACCCACGGCCGTCTCCTCGCCTTATTCCTGTTCCGCTACAATCACAGTGATGTGGCTGGAGCGCTTCAGAATTTTGTTCACGCGACCCATGGAGCGGGTAAGATGCCGCTTCCAGGAAGAACCTTGGTCCACGATAATTTGTTTCACCACCAGCGAGTCCACATCCACCCCGGGAAGCTGCTCGGCGTTGGCCACGGCGGAAGAGACCACCTTGGTCAGCATTTCCGCTGCCTTCTTGGGGGTGAACTTGAGGATGTTGAGCGCATCCTCGACCGGGCGCCCCTGGATGTTACGTGCAACCAGCCGCACCTTGCGGGGGCCGATGCGCATATGTTTTGCGGTCGCTTTGACTTCCATGATCCCTGCTCCCAGGCGCCAGGCGCCCTGCTACTTCTTGCCGGCCTTGGCCTTTTTGTCGGAGGCGTGGCCGTGGTAGGTTCGCGTGGGGGAAAATTCGCCCAGCTTGTGCCCAACCATGTTCTCGGTCACAAAGACCGGGATGAATTTGCGGCCATTGTGCACCGCAAACGTGAGCCCAACCATTTCAGGCACGATGGTGGAACGGCGCGACCAGGTCTTGATGACGCGGCGATCGCCGGATTCGTTGGCCCGATCCACCTTGGCGACCAGGTGGTTGTCCACAAAAGGACCTTTGCTCAGTGACCGAGGCATGCGCTCCTCCAATACCTTCTCGACTAAAAATGATTACTTCGCGCGACGGTGTTTGACGATGAGCTTGGAAGACGCCTTCTTCTTGTCGCGAGTCTTGTAGCCCTTGGTCGGCTTGCCCCATGGCGTGCAGGGGTGACGACCGCCGGAGCTGCGACCTTCGCCGCCGCCCATGGGGTGATCCACAGGGTTCATGGCCACACCGCGCACCTTGGGACGCTGCCCCAACCACCGGTTACGACCGGCCTTGCCCAGGGAGATGTTTTCGTGGTCCAGGTTACCCACCTGACCCACCGTCGCCAGACCATGAGCAAGCACCTTGCGCACTTCGCCCGAGGGCAGACGCAGCAGGGCATACTTGCCTTCCTTGGCCACCAGCTGGGCGTACGTGCCTGCCGCGCGGCAGAACTGGCCACCCTTGCCAGGATGCAACTCCACATTGTGGATGACGGTGCCCACGGGAATCTTCAGCATGGGCAAGGCGTTACCGGGCTTGATGTCCACGGATTCGCCAGCCGCCACCGTATCGCCCTGCTTCAGGCCCAGGGGCGCCAGGATATAGCGCTTCTCCCCGTCAGCATAATGCAACAAGGCAATGCGGGCGCTGCGGTTGGGGTCATATTCGATATGCGCCACCTTGGCGGGAACATCGAACTTGGTGCGCTTGAAGTCGATGATCCGATACAGGCGCTTGTGGCCCCCGCCGCGACGGCGAGCGGTGACGCGACCATTGTTGTTGCGGCCAGCCTTTTCGGTCAACCCTTCGGTCAAGGACTTCTCGGGACCCTGCCGGGTAATCTCGGCAAAATCAGAGACAGTCTGGAACCGCCGGCCGGCGGAAGTGGGCTTCAAGGTACGAATCGCCATGACTAGACCCCTTCGAACAGCTCGATTTTTTCGCCCTCGGCCAGGGTCACATAGGCCTTCTTGAAGCCGGACTCCTTGCCAACCGCGCGACCGAACTTGGTACGGAGACGGGGACGCTGGCGAATCATGTTCACGGCCTCGACCTTGACTTTGAAGGCCTCTTCCACCGCCTTCCTGACCTCGATCTTGTTGGCCTTGGGATGGACAAAGAAGATCACCTGATTGGCGGTCTCCTTGGCCATGGTGGCCTTTTCTGAGATCAAAGGCTTGAGCAGAATCGGCGTAGAATTCATTACAACGTCCCTCGTATGCCTGCGCAGCGTCATTGGTAGCGCCGCGTTGCGTTCTCCAGATCCAGGTTACTCGCCCTGCCCTTCACCCAGGAACCGCGATTCCACCAGGGGAACTGCGTCCTGCAGCAGCACCAGCTGCGGATGGACAAGGATGTCGCGAACATTCAGGCGCTCCTGGGTCACCACCGTCACCCCCGGAATATTGCGCGCCGAAAGAGCGAGATTGTTATCTTCTTTGCCCAAAACAATCAAGCATTTTTTGAGATCCAAGGTCCCCATGATCTGCGAAAACAATTTGGTCTTGATTTCGGGAAGATCAATGGTGTTCAGCACCAGCAGTGCTTCGTCCTTCAGGCGGGCGGACAAGGCCATGCGCATGGCCAGGGCCCGCACCTTTTTGTTGATTTTGAAGTCGTACTTGCGGGGCTGGGGCCCGTGCACCACGGCACCGTGCCGCCACACCGGGGAGCGGTTGGACCCGCACCGGGCGCGGCCCGTGCCCTTTTGCCGCCAAGGCTTCTTCCCGCCGCCAGACACGAACGAGCGGGTCTTGGTGGCATGGGTACCGGCGCGCTTGGCGGCCATCTGGGCGCGCACCACGAGATGCAGAATCTCGGGACGCACTTCCACTTCAAACACCTCAGGAGCCAGCGTCAGTTCGCCCACGGGCGCCTTGGTCTGATCGTACACTTTCACAACAGCCATGACGCGCCTCTTTACTTGAGCTTGCGGACCATGACGATCCCGTTGCGAGGACCGGGCACGGCGCCGCGGATGACGATGACGTTGTCTTCGGGGCGCACGTCCACCACTTCCAGGTGCATCATGGTCACCGTTCGGTTGCCCATGTGGCCGGCCATCTTCTTGTTCTTGAAGATCTTGCCGGGACGGGTGCGGTAGCCGATGGAGCCGCCGGAACGGTGCACCTTTTCGTGACCGTGGGAGTCAGGCGCGCCGGCGAAGTTCCAGCGCTTCATCACGCCCTGGAAGCCCTTGCCCTTGCTGGTGCCGGTCACCTTGACCTTTTCGCCGGGGAAAAACAGCTCCACGGTAAGGTCTTGTCCGAGTTCATAGTCGCTCACATCATCCACGCGCAGTTCGCGCAGGTGACGGTAGAGTCCCTTGTCGGCCTTGGCCAGGTGGCCGCGTTCCGCCTTGGAGAGTTTGCGCTCCTCCACCGTGTCGAACCCGATTTGCAGGGCAGCGTAGCCGTCCTTCTCCTGGTTCTTGATCTGCGTGATCGGACACGGGCCTGCAGCCAGGACGGTGCAGGGCACAGCAGTGCCGTCGGAGTTATAGATACGGGTCATGCCGAGCTTGCGACCCAAAATGCCGATGGACATGGTCGTTCTCCTACAGCTTGATCTCGACGTCCACGCCTGCGGGCAAGGAGAGCTTGCCCAGGGCGTCCACGGTCTGCTGCGTGGGCTCCATGATATCCAGGAGCCGTTTATGAATGCGCATTTCGAACTGCTCGCGGGACTTCTTGTCCACGTGCACGGAGCGCTGAACCGTATATTTGTGGATGTTGGTCGGCAACGGCACGGGACCGGCAATGCCAGCTCCAGTGTTGCGGGCCGTATCCACGATCTCGGCCACCGCCTTGTCCAGAATACGGTAGTCGTAGGCCTTCAGTTTGATGCGGATGCGATCGCTGGAAACAGTGGACATCTCTGGTTACTCCATGATCTCAGACACAACACCAGCGCCAACCGTACGGCCGCCTTCGCGGATGGCGAAGCGCATGCCTTTTTCCATGGCGAT
>JAIWOE010000236.1 GCA_020217165.1 Desulfovibrio sp.
AAGGAGGCATCCGTGCATCATCCCCATTCCCCGGCACTCCTGTCGGCCCCGGTGGGCCCCCAGTCCCCCAACCACCGTGACGACGTGCGCACGGTGCAATGTCTGCTGCAACACCAGGCCGCGACCGGGGCCGTGGTGCTGCCCCACGGCCCCCTGGTCCGGGATGGGCAGTTCGGCCCCCGCACCCATGCCGCCCTGACGGCCTTCCAGCAGGCCGCCCTCCCCCATCTCCCCGCCAACGGCCGCGCCGACCCGGCCTCGCCCACCCTCACGGCCCTGTGTGCTGTCATTCCTGCGGAAATCAATCTCATCCATCTAGAATTATTATATCTCAATGCACCCGCCGGGGCCCTGGCAACTCTGGGGCCGGCGTTGCTGGCCACCATGCGCGCCCGGGACTTGACCACCCCCCTACGCCAGGCCCATTTCCTGGCCCAGGTGGGGCACGAATCCGGCGAGCTGCGGTATCGGGAGGAGCTGGCCGACGGCCGCGCCTATGAAGGCCGGGCCGACCTTGGCAACACCCAGCCCGGCGACGGGCCGCGCTTCAAGGGGCGCGGGCTCATCCAACTCACGGGCCGGGCCAATTACGCGGCCTATGGCAGGCATCTTGGCAGGATGGAAGAGTTGCTGGACCAGCCGCAGCGCGTGGCCGAGGACCCCGCCCTGTGCGTGGACGTGGCCAGCTGGTTCTGGACCGTCAGAACACTCAACGCCTTGGCGGATCGTGATGATTTTCCGGGCATCACCCGCAGGATCAACGGCGGCACCAATGGCGCGGCCGACCGCCTGCGCCTGCTCCGCCGGGCCAGGATGCTGTTGGGTGTGGCGTGAGGGATCACGGCGAGGCCAGCCAGCCCACACCACCCGTACTGTCCAGCGCGGCCAGTCTGTCGTGGATGCGTTCCAGCCGGCGTGTGTACACGGCCAGGGGCACGCCCTGAGGCCCTTCCAGCTGCATGCGCAAGCGCAGGGCCTGCAGCCGGCGCAGTTCCGTGCCCTCGGGGGTGGCCGGGAACAGACTACCCTGCCGCGCCTGCACCGCCGGCCAATCCGGAAGGTGCCTGGACACGGCGTCCACCAGCGCCTGGGCTTGGGCCTGGGCCTGTCCCTGTTCCTGCGCTTGGGACTGGGCCAATGCACGAGCCAGGGCAACGCGGGCGGCTAGATCTGCCTCAAATACCGCCAGCATCGCTGGGGAATGCATCAGCAGCAACCGATCCCAGGCGGAGGGGGCCAGCAGGCCGCTCAGGATTTCCAAGGCTTCCTGGGCATGCTGCCGGGTCTCAAGCAGCAGGGTCGCCAGGCGCAGACGATCCTCCTCCCGGCCCAGGTGCCGCGCCAGGCCGGCAGCGTCCCACAGGGCAAGTCGCATGCGCTGCAGGGCGATGGCTTCTTCCAACCGGCCGGCGCGGTGCAGGGCTTCCACCACGGGCCAGGCATGCCCTTGCATCACCAGGCGGGGCCAGGCAGGCCCCCAGGCATCCAAAGACAACCGCAGGGTTTCCCGGGCCAGCACGGCGGCGGCATCCAGGTCGCCGGCCTGGGCACGCGCGCCGGCCTGGAGCAGCTGAAACTGCAGCACCTCCGGATGATGCGCCCCCAGCACGGCCGTACCCAGCTGCACGGCTTCGTCCAGCAGACGCCGGGCCGTGCCCGGTTCCCGACGCT
Source organism: Desulfovibrio sp. (assembly GCA_020217165.1). Taxonomy (GTDB): domain Bacteria; phylum Desulfobacterota; class Desulfovibrionia; order Desulfovibrionales; family Desulfovibrionaceae; genus Megalodesulfovibrio. The sequence continues at coordinate 1,672 of JAIWOE010000236.1, forward strand.
GCAGCGCCACGGCGCCGAGCATTCCCAACGCCCGGATGCGCGCCGGATGCTCCGGCCACAGGTGCTCGCTGACCAGATTCAAGGCCCGGGTGGCGTTGTCGGCGGCGGCATCCAGATCCTGCTGCTGCAGGGCCAGGGAGGCCAGGGCGGAATGAAAGGCCTGGGCGTTGAGGTGCGACGGTCCCAACGCCTGCCGCACCACGCCCACCGCCGTCTCAAACCAGCGGGAGGCCTCCCCGAATTCCATTATGTGGATATGATGCACGGCCAGGGCAGCCAGATACGGGATGAGGGCCGGATTCCCCGGGCCATGCAGCGCCGTGGCATTGTCCAGGGCCAGACGATGCGCCACCCCGCCGGCGTCGTACTCGGCCACGGCATCGTGCATGCGGCCCAGCAGGGACAACAACGCGGGGACGTCCTGCCGCCCTGGCTGCCCTGGCCCATCTAGGCTGGCGGATACCGCCGCTTCCAGCAACGCCTGCGCCGTGCGTAGGGCCAGGGAGGGGTGTCCGTCCAGACACATGGCCTCCAGCGAGGACATGTCAGCCTGGCTAGACCTGTCCAGGACCTCGGCGGAGTCTGCAGCGGCAGCCGTCAGTCCAGGCGCAAGGCAGAGCATCACCGCCAGGCACAGGCTGGCACCCCTGGAACGCATCATGGTACGCATGGTATCCATCATTCGCCCTGGTATCTTCTGGGTCTGAGCCAGATGGCCACCCCTGCGCACAGGCTGGCCAGCACCAGGCAAAGACGCAGCATCAATCCCCTGGGAGAATGAAAAAAGATGGGCGCCTCTGGCCCGTAGCCATTGTTGGGCAGGACCAAGGCCAGCAGGGACTGCACCCAGGCTGGCGCATCGGGCAGGGAAAGCCGCGTGGGGCGATGAAACAAATAGGTATAATGCGGAAATGATTCGTACACCTGAGAAAAAATCTCCTCGGAGGCGGCAATCTCCGCCGCCGTGGCCACCCGGCCTTGGCGGGTACGCCAGACAAAGGCGTTGTCCGACGGTGCGATGACCTTCCACATGCCTTCATCCAGAAACTCCACCAGTTGATGCCCCCCACCCAAGCCGCGCTCATCGGGCTCCAGGTACAGCGCCCTGGCCTGCATCTTGAGCCGGCGCAGGGCCAGGATGAGGGTGCGGGACATGGTGGTGCACGGCCCGTAGCGCGAATGCCCCTTGAGGCCGAACCCGCCGTGCTTGAGGGCCGTGGCGGCGCTGACATTCAGGGGAGACATGCTCTCCAGACGTTCGTACATGTCCAGATCGTCAGGATCCAGGGGGGCGTGCATGCGATCATAGATGGCCCGGGCCAGGACGATGGCCGTGGCCTCGCCATGGGTGGAGGAGGGCGGTCCCTGCATGACGGCGTCCACCGCGGGCATGGCGCCGGCGATCAGCGCATCCAGCAGCACCACACGCTCGCGGATCCGTCCCGTAAAAAACACACAACAGTAGAGCAGCACAAAAAAGCCGATGCCGGCTGTGTAGAATCCCACCGTGCGCATGATGCAGTCCTTGACGTCCTTCCCCGCCTCACTGCCCAAGCATTCCCCATGTTGCCGCAAAAATCAATCGCCAACCTCCACAGACACGCGGGCAGGGCCAAAGCCCCCGCCGCCGGGCGTCTCCAGGCGCAACACGTCTCCGGCCTCCAGCTGCAGCCGAACCTTGCCGGGCAGCGCCACCTCCGGCTGCCCTGGCCTGCGCAGCAGGGTGCGGCCCGGCAGGCCGGCTTCCCCGCCGTCCAGTCCCCAGGGGCCGCGGGTTCGCCGCTCTCCCAGCAGGGTGGCTTCCATGGGTTGCAAGGCCTCCAGCTCCCGCACCAGGCCGTCGCCGCCGCAGTGACGGCCTGATCCGCCAGATCCTTTACGCACGGCCAGCCGCCTCACGCGTACGGGGCAGGCGTATTCCAGGGCCTCCACCGGGGTGTTCAGGGTGTTGGTCATGTGCGAGTGCACGCCCGACGCGCCAGGGCCGACCGCCGAGGCGCCATGTCCGCCAGCCAGGGTTTCGTAATAGGCAAAGGGCCGCTTCCGTACGGCGTCGTAGCCGCCCAGGGTCAGGTTGTTCATGGTGCCCTGGGAGGCCGCCGGGAACCGTCCCGGCGCGGCCTTGGCCAGGGCGCCAAGGAGCACATCCACGATGCGCTGGCTGGTTTCCACGTTGCCGCCGGCCACGGCGGCAGGGAAGATGGCATCCACCACCGAGCCGGGACGGGTGAGGAGGGTCACGGGTCGCAGGCAGCCGGCATTGGTGGGGGCATCCTCGGGCAGCAGGCAACGCAACACGTACAGCACGCAGGAAAGGGTGATGGCCCGCACGGCATTGACCGATCCCGGCGTCTGGTCTGCGGAGTCTCGAAAATCGATCTCCATGGCCTCACCCCGGATGCGCAGGCGGACGCGGATGGGGATGTCCACGGTGGCCACGCCGTCACTGTCCAGCAGGTCCTCAAACAAATACTCGCCATCGGGCAGGGCGGCGATGGCCTTGCGGCACAAGGCCTCGGCATAGTCCTGCAGGGCGGCGGCCATGGTGGTCATCTCGTGGGGGCCGTGTGCCTGCATCAGGGCCTGCAGCCGGGCCACACCCGCCAGGTTGGCCATGATCTGCGCGGCAAAATCGCCCTCGCGTTCCGCCGGCGTGCGCACATTGGCCAGGATGAGGGACAGCAGGGACCGATCCACCTCCCCGGCCCGCACCAGCCGCAGGGGCGGGATGATGATCCCCTCCTGAAACAGGGACGTGGACAGGGGCATGGACCCGGCAGACATGCCGCCCACGTCGGCATGGTGCGCCCGGTTGGCCACGAAAAACCGAGGCGCGGCTTCCCCCGGCGCATACACCGGGGCCACCAGGGTGATGTCCGGCAGGTGCGTGCCGCCGCGGAAGGGGTCGTTGCACACGGCCATGTCCCCGGGTGCAAGGGGCACGGCCTGCATCACCGCCAGCACCGACAATGGCATGGACCCCAGGTGCACGGGGATATGCGCGGCCTGGGCGGCCAGGTTGCCGGCGGCATCGCAGACGGCGCAGGAAAAATCCCGGCGTTCCTTGATGTTGGAAGAAAATGCCGCCCGCATGAGGGTGCCGCCCATCTCCTCGGCTGCGGCGGCGAACCGATGGGCGAAGACTTGCAAGGCAATGGGCGAACAGGGGGCTGTCATGTGCGGATCTCCTGCGCCTGCCGGGTCAGCAGCAGGTTGCCGAGGGCATCCACCCTGGCCTGCCAACCCGGCGGCACCACGGTGGTGGCGGAATATTCCACGAGGATGGCCGGTCCCGCCAAGCCATTGCCCGGGTGCAGGGCCTCGCGTTGCCAGACCGCCGTGGGCTGGGTCCGACCATCGAACACCGCCGGCCGGGTGTCCAGCAGGGCCGTCGCCGGGGGGGCCTCCCCGGCCAGGGACGCCGGGCGCAGGATTTCCAGGCCGCCCGTGGCGTGCCGGGGCAGCACCCCGCGGGCGCGCAGGCGCAGGGTGACGATTTCCATGGCCCTCTCCGGAAACGCCGCGCCATGGGCGGC
>JAIWOE010000237.1 GCA_020217165.1 Desulfovibrio sp.
CGGCAACTGCTGCTGCCCCTGGCCCCTGCGGGGACAAAGGGCATGCGCGCCGGGATGTTGCTGCGCAAGGACGCCGTGCGGGAAGCGCTGACAGAGGCCCTGGCCGGGTGCCCGCTTTCCCGCGAGGAGGTGGCCGCAGAGCTGACCAGGCTGACGGGGGAGGCCGTGAGCGTTCACCACCTGCACAACTGGTGCAGCGAAGCCAAACGCGAATGGCGCTTTCCGCTGGAGCTGGCCACGGCCTTTTGTCTGGTTACCCAGGATTTTGGTGTGCTGGCCGCCGTGCTGGAAGGCACAGGACAGGCCCTGGCGGACAAGGAACTGTTGACGCTGGCTGAATACGGCCGGCTGGTTGCCGAAGACAAGAAACGCGCCGCCCGCCGGCGCGAGCTACAAGAGAGACTGGGCATATGAACATCCAAACAGCACGCGCTGACGGGCTCATGGCCCCTGACAACGCCCGGCAGGTCAAAGCCTGGATGGTGCGACATGATGTAGCCCGCAGTGCCATTGCGGCGGCGCTGGGGGTCACACCGCAGATGGTGAGTGCCGTCATCTGGGGGCGCAGTGATTCCCGGCGCATCATTGAGCACTTGCTGACCCTTGGCTGCCCTCGCGAATGTTTCCGTGGAACGAAATACGAGCAAAGCGGGCTTGCAGCCTGACGTCGGGTGCCCAGGCATGAGCTACAGTACCGTACAAATAGCCGAGGTCTTCGGGGTTACACGCCAAGCCATCGACAAGCGTTCCCAGAAGGAGTCCTGGGCCGCAGTGCGGCAGGGCAAGGGAAAGGTCTTTTCCCCTGTCTCCCTGCCCCAGGATGTGCGTGATGCCATTCTGGCCTGGGAGCTGAAGAAGGCCTCTCAGGCCGGCGCGGCGGCGCTGTCTGCCGGCACGGCTGCCGTGTCTGCCGCACCTGGCGTGCCTGCTGCGACCGCCCCGGTTTCAACTGGAGCGGTGCCTGCGGCGCCTGCCCCTGCGGGGCTGCCCGTTACACAGGCCGGGCCGACGTCGGCCTTAACGCATGCCCAGCGCAAGGTGATGGTGGCCCGGCTGGGGTTCATCCGGGAAATTGAACGCCGGGTGGACGGCGGCATGGGCAAGGGCGAGGCGTTGGACAGTCTGGTGGCCCAAAGCAAGGACGGCAGCCTGCCGGCGCATCTGGCCCGGCTGGTGGAGGTGGCCAATGACCGCGGCGGGGCAAAGCGTGGGCTTTCCCGCCGGACCTTGCAGCGCTGGCAGTCCCTCTTTGCCCTGGCCGGGGAACGCGCCTTGGCTCCGGCGCGGGTGGAAAAAGACCTTTCCATCCCGCCCTGGGCCGAGGCATTCCTGGCCTGCTGGCGTGATCCGCAGAAGCCCTCCGTGGTGGACGCCTACACCAGGGCCTTTGGGCCGCCCCATGCGCCGAATCCCGGCGCGCCCTCCATCCATGCCGTGCGGCGGTTCCTGGACAAGTTGAGCGTCCTGGCCCGCGAGGAAGGCCGGCGCACGGGCAACGCCTGGCTGTCCCTGCTGCCCTATGTGCGGCGGGACACCTCGGACCTTTCGCCCACCGAAATTTACACCATGGACGGCACCACCATGGACGTGGAAGTGCTGCACCCGAACACGGGCCGGCCCTTCAAGCCCGAGGTGACCTTTGTGGTGGACGTGGCCACGCGGGAATGCGTGGGCCTGTCCATCGCCCTGGCCGAAAGCGCCGCGGCCACCCTGGACGCCCTGCGCATGGCCTGCCTGTACCTGGGCATTCCGGCCATCGTCTACGCCGATAACGGCCCTGGCTACCAGAACGCGCTCTGGACCGCCGAGGGCCTGGGCATGATGGACCGCCTGGGCAGCACGCTGACCCACTCCATCCGCTGCCGGCCCCAGGGCAAGGGGCTGATGGAACGAGCCGTGAAAACGGCCTGCAACGTGGTGAAAAATTTCATTTCCTGCACCCATGCGGACATGGACCGGGACGCGGCCAAGAAGGTCTACAAGCTCTCCCGGCAGGGTCTGAAGAACGGCCAGAACATCCTGCCCACCTTGCGGGAGTTCGCCGGGCAGCTGCTGGCGCGCATCGAGCTGTACAACGCCACGCCGCACCGGGCCTTGCCCAAGATCACCGACGAGGCGACGGGCAAGCGCCGCCGGCTCTCGCCGCGGGAGTACCGCCAGACCTTCGTGGACCAGGGCTGGCAGCCCTGCACCGTGGACGCGGCCCTGCGCGAGGAGCTGTTCATGCCCTCGGAGACGCGCAAGGTCAGCCGCGGCTGGATCGCCTTCCATGACGGCAAGTATTTTTCCAAAAGCCTTGAGGAGTTGCACGGCGAAGTCGTGGAGGTCCGCTACGACGTGTTCGACGCCTCCCGGATCTACGTCTGGAGTTTGGACGGCGTGAAGATCTGCGAGGCCGAGCTGGACGGCAACACCACGGCGTACCTGCCCCGGCCCATGCGTGAGGCTGCGGCCGAGAAGCGGCGCAAGGCCCAGCTCAAGCGACTGGAGGCCAGGGCCCAGGCCATCGAGCCCGGCGCGGTGATCCTGCGGCCAGAGGGTGAAGCCCCGGCGATGCTCTCTGACGTGCTGGTGGCCGGGCGGGATGCCCGGGAAGTCCGGGAAGTGGCGGCCATAGACGTGGCGGCCATAGACGTGGCTGCCATAGACGTGACGCCATTGCCCGCAGACGACGCCAAGCGCCCGCTGTTCCTCAATTCCCTGCATCATTACCGCTGGCTGATGGAGCATCGGGACCAGTGCACCGAGGCTGACGAGGCCTGGCTGGCCCGCTACGCCACCACGCCGGAATATGCCGATTTGGCAGACCGGTATGCCTTTGAAGGGATTGCCTATGCGCCGCAGGACGCGGCGCAGCGAAAGGCGGGATAGGAATCGGGGGAAAACCTTTCTGGAAGAAAGGTTCTTCCGGCTCTCGGGAATGGCCCCCTTCCCAAAGACTTTTTTCGGGTGAACTGCAACGTGGCTTGAGGAGATGTGATGAAAAAACAGTTCGTCAAAACAGAGAATTACAGCCGCTTTGTGGCGGCGGTGCGCGCGGTGGAGCAACGCGGGGCGGCCGAGGCCGGCATGTTGCTGCTCCACGGCCTGCCCGGCCTGGGCAAGAGCCACACGGCGGACCGCTGGGCCGTGGACACGGGCGCGATCTTCCTGCGGGCCAAGGTGGATTGGACGCCGCGCTATTTCCTGAAAGACCTGGCCGCCACCCTGCGCACCGTGGACACCAGCGGCAGCAGCCAGCAGCTCTTTGGCCGCCTGCTGGATCATCTGGCCCGCTCCCAGCAGCCCTTGGTCATCGACGAGGCCGAATTCACCCTGGCCCGTCAGGCGCAGGTGCTGGAAAAGGTCCGGGACATCTCGGACTACGCCGAAATCACCGTGGTGCTCATCGGCATGGAAAAAATCCAGAAGATGGTGGCCCGGCACGGGCAGATTCATTCCCGCATTGCCCAGGCCGTGGAGTTCCAGCCGGCCACCCTGGCCGACGTGGCCTATGCCTGCGGGCTGCTGTCCGAAGTGCCCATGACAGAAGCCCTGTGCGCCGAAGTACACCGGCTCTCCAACGGCCGCATGCGCGAGGTGCTGAACATCATCGCCACGGTGGAGCGGGTGGCCAGGGAATCCGGCCTGGACAAGGCGGACGTGGCGCATTTCCGCGGCGTGGCCCTCTCCTATGACTGGCAGATGCGCAAGCCCCGAACCGTGCTCGCAGGGGCTGGGGCGGCGGCATGAGCGGCCAGTGCAGTCAGGCTGTGTTGCAGCATCTGGCCAGCGTGCCCGGTGTAGCAGGATGCCCCACCACGGCGGAGGTATGCGCGGCCGTTGGCTACGCTGCGAATAGCGTGCGGCGCGCCCTGCGGACGTTGCGGAAGCGGGGCCTCGTGACCTCCCTGGAAGGGCTGCACGAAATCACGGCCAAGGGCCGGGCGTGGATTGACGCCGGCCTGGAGATCACGAGCGGGCCGCGCCCTGGCCGGTCCCAAAGCCGGCACGCCCAGACCCTACGGGCCAAGGCCTGGCGGGCGTTGCGCCTGAAGGGCAAGTGCAGCCTGGATGACCTGCTGATGCTGGTGGCCGATGGCACGGAAAAGGACGCGGAACGCCAGCTGCGGCGGTATTGCAAGGCCTTGGAGGCCGCGGGCTATCTGGCGCCCATGCGCGCCGGATGGCTGCTGCCCGCCGACCGCAACACCGGCCCCGAAGCCCCGGCCTACAACAGCAAGACCCGCACCGTGACCGATCCCAACACGGGGGACGTATGGCCGCTGCCCCGGAACTAGACTGGCAGGCCATCCTTAAACGCGAGGCGGCCGCCAGCAGTTGCCAGGCCGTGGCCGCGGCCATGGGCGTGAGCCGCACGGCGGTGAGCCTGCTGGTCAATGGCAAGTACACGGCGGACCCGGCGCGGATGGCTGCCAAGGTGCTGGAAACCTTTACCCGCGTGCAGTGCCCGCACGCGGGGGTGCCGGTGAGCCCGCAGGAATGCGGCCAGCGGGCCGGCGCCATGCCCACGGGCAGCCCCGGCGCATTGCGCTGGTGGCGGGCCTGCCAACGCTGCCCGCACAACCCGTTACAAACCAAATAAGAAACCTGCTGCCTAACGGAGAAACGACAATGGCGACTGCAAGTGAACAGATTCGGAATTGTGCGATTGCCCTGGGAGCGCTGATGCATGACGTCCCGGATGAACATGCGGCCCTGATCCGGGTGGTGCGGCAGAACCTGCAGGCTGCGGCGGATCAGGCCCAGGCCCTGGAGCGGCGCGAGGTGGTGGTGGTGCTGGGGGTGGCCTGTGAACCCCGCGCGTGAGCTGATCAAGCTGGGCTTCCGCGTCAGCCGGTTGAAGGATGGGACGCGGGATGCCGCCGTGCATCAGGAAATCGACGGCATTGTGGAAGAGGTAATCCGGCTGGCCAAGGCCATGGGCGAACAGGAAGCGCCGGTGAACCTGGAAACGGAAGAGGAGGTGACGGCATGAGTGAAGATGCTACGGCATATGGGGCGACGCCGGGCGTGGCGGTCCCCGACGGTTTCATGGAGGACGCCCAGGGGCGGCTGGTGCCCGTGGGCATGGTCAAGGACGAACACCGGCTGGCGGATGAGCTGGTGAAGGGCGTGCTGGGCCGGGCCAAGGCCCTGCGCGCGGACATGGAAGCGTTCCGCGGGGAAACCCTGGCGGA
>JAIWOE010000238.1 GCA_020217165.1 Desulfovibrio sp.
CGCCCATGCCCGGCAGCTCCCTGGTCGCCTTGGGCTGCTTGCCCAGGAGCATCTGGGTGGCCACGTAATAGAGGAACATCACAAAAAAGATTTTTAGTGTTCTAGTGGGCAAGGCGGAGGCAATGAATGATCCCCCAAATGTGCCCAGGAGTACGCCCGCGGCAATGCTCTTGACGATGTTCCAATCCACGGCGCCGCGCTGGTGGTGCGCCCGCACACTGGAGACAGAGGTAAAACAAATGCTGGCCATGGACGTGGCCAGGGCCAGCTGCATCATGATGTCGTTGGAAATGCCCTGCTTGGTGAAGCAGAAGATGAGCATGGGGACAATGACCAGCCCGCCGCCGATGCCGAACAGCCCTGCCAGCAGCCCTGCCAGGGCACCGACGACCACATACATAACAATCAATTCAAACACGGGAATTCTCCTTACGAAGTTTGGCCCACGCCCTGCGGCTACTCTTTGCCGGTGCACCCGTCAAGGGGCCGCAGGGGCAGCCTCGGGTGATCCCTTTACATTTATGGTCGATATGGGATATGAACTCCGATTCTTTCCAGGCTGCAATTGGAGTGTGTACATGGACCCGAAAGACATTGAATATTTCCGGAACCTTCTCCAGAACATGCTTGAGGAGGCCCAGTCCAAGGGCGAGGCCACGCTGGAAGACATGAACGAGGTGGAGGTCTTTGCCGACCCGGCAGATCGCGCCACGGTGGAGTCCGATCGAACCTTCACCCTGCGCCTGCGTGAGCGGGAACGCTACCTCATCAAAAAAATTCAGGAAGCCCTGCAGCGTATCGAAGAAGGCGAATATGGCGTTTGCGAGGATTGCGGTGAGGATATCGGCGTGCCTAGGCTCAAGGCCCGTCCCGTGACCACACTGTGCATCCACTGCAAAAGCAAGCAGGAGACCGAAGAACGGCTGCGCGGCGAGTAAAGTCACACTGCCGGGCAATTGCCGGGCGATGACCGGCCTCGGGAGTGTTCAATGGAAGCCAGCTTCTTCCGCTGCCTGGTCGCAGAGCTGCCTGCCTTGTGCCAGGGGGCGCTCATTCGAAAAGTGTACGGCCCCGCAGCAGAGGTCTTCGTCCTGGTCCTGGATCGCGGGGGCTTGGCATCCTCCCTGGTGCTGAGTTTGGGCCGGCGCAATCCCTGTCTGTTCCCGTCTTCCGTCACCCCGCCCAATCCTCCGTCGCCTTCAGCCACGGTCATGTGGCTGCGTCGGCACCTGCAAGCCCGGCGCTGTATGGAATTCGTGGCAGACTGGCCCAACCGGCGCCTGGCCATCCGCCTGGGCCCGGACCCTGGCGCGGGCTGGTGCATCATTGATCTGCGGCACGGCCTGTTCCTGGCCCTGGATCTGGATGATCCGCCCCAGCGCTGGATCATACCCCCGCAATCCGGCTTCCTCCAGCCATCCCCCGCCCCGGACCAGGACCCCCAAGCACCCCTGGCCTGGGGAGCCTCGCCGGACTGGCCCCCGTTGGAAGCTGTACTGCGGCAGGAAGACATCTGGCGCACGCATCCGCACATTTCTCCACCGCTGCGAAGAATGCTCCTGGCCCTGCCCCAGGATGTGGCCCAGCCGGTGTATGCCACGGTGCAGGCTGGCGGCTGCGGGGCCTTTTATATCTATGAGACCACCGGGCCGCTGGTGTGGGCGGACCCGACCCTGCCTGGGCCGCCCCAGGTGTTTGCCAGCGCTGCGGAGGCCGCCGCAGAGGCTGGCCGGGTGCAGGTATTGCCGGCGGTGGTGGCGGTTCAGCACAAATCTGAAACCGATGCCGCCAGCGCGCGCCGCAAGCGTCTGTCCCGCAACCTCAAGGCCTTGGAGCAGGAGGAAAGCCGCCTGCTGGGGCTGCTGGCCCAGCGGGATGACGCCTTGCTGCTCCAGGCCAATCTGTTCCGGCTGAATTCCCAGGACAAGGTGAAGCGTGTGAAGGTGCTGGATGCCCATGGGGTGGAGCACCTCCTGGAGCTGGACCCGCGGCTGACCATTGCCGAAAACATGGCCCGCCGTTTCCGCCAGGCGGCCAAGGCCGAGCGCGGATTGCCCATTGCCAAGATGCGCCGGGAGACCATTGAGGCAGAGCGGGCCAGCATTGCGGAGACTGGCCATCTGTCCGTCACTCCGAGCGTTTCTGCCGGCAACCCGTCACGGCCGCAATGCGCCTCTGCGCGGGGTGGGGCAGAAGGGTTTCGGATTTTTCGATCTTCGGACGGCTTCCGCATCCTCCAGGGCAAGAATTCCATGGCTAATCATAAACTGGTAACACGGGAGGCCAACCCGTTCGATTATTGGCTACATGCTGCCGATGGCCCCGGCAGCCATGTGCTTATCAAGCGCGACCACGCCGGCCAGGACGTGCCCCGGCGCACCATCGAAGAGGCGGCGGTGCTGGCCGCCTTGCGGAGCTGGCAGGCCCAGGAAGGCAAGGTCCGCGTGCTGCTAGCCCTGGCCAAGGACGTCCACCCCATCAAGGGGGCGCCTCCTGGGCAAGTGCGCGTGGAAAAACTGGTGGAGACCGTACAGACGCTCATGCGTCCCGATCTTGAAATGCAGCTCACCACGTCATAAGGCTTTTTTTGCCAAAGGCCGATGCAACCGGCTGCCTGCGCAGATGGTTGTGCACCGCCCCTCCCTGATTCCGAGCAGACTGGCTGCCCGGCACTTCGATTCGCCCTTGCGAGCCACAACGATCAGGGTCATAATCCTTACTTGCTGAGGCGACGCCTGCGCATGATACCTCTTCAACGGCAATACGTTGAAAAGACCATCATAGTGGCCGCCGTGGATAGCGCTTCCCCTCCGATTCCCGCCATAACATGAAAAACGGGGATCGCTTCCTTATGATCAGGAAACGATCCCCGTGTTGTAGACGTATGCGCCAAGTTGGCCCTGGAACATCACGTGCCGGATGCCGGCTACGCATCAGGCGCGGGGGGAGTCGCGCCGGGGGCTACTCCTCCCGGACGATGGCCCCGCGCAAGTCCGGATGCAGAGAGATGAGTTGCAGCAGCTGGTCCGTCCTGGCAAACAGGCGATCCACCAGATTGCCACACATGGCCTTGTACAGGGTATAGCCAAATTCATGGTCATCTTCCATGAGCTGCCGCAGGGAAGCGGCCTCAATGGCAATACACTCGGTCTCACCCTGGCTCACGGCATCGCTGCGGTACGTGCTGTCGGGCAACAGCGCTGGCCAGCCGAAGCAGGATCCGGGGGTAATGACCGAGACGGTGGCGGTGATGTCCCGCGCAATAGCCTGCTCGGAAAGGACTTCGCCCCGGTGGCAGATGAAGAAGTGGTGGGCCGGCTCCCCCAGGGCGTAGATGCGCTCCCCATCCCCATGGCGGCGCATTTCGGAGATGGGGACCAGGCGGGACAGCATTTCAACCCCGACATCGCGGAGCATGGGAATCTTGAGGAGTTCAACGGTAATGGGGGCTGGCATGCTCTCTCCTAAGCCGTAAGCAGCATGATGATCGATACGCACAAAAACGCCACTGTCATAAACGCCGTCAAGCCGATGGGGGTGGTTGCCGTCTCCAGCGCCGGCCGGATCTCGGCTCGAATCCCGTCCCGCACGTCCTTGGGCATGACGAGCAGCACGGGGCTCAACAGCCAGGTGGCGAAGCGCCAGGGGGCCTGGTCATGCACCCGGGCCAGCCAAGCGAACAGGCCGTCCACCACCAGGGCCTCGCACCACGCGTTGAAGCGATTGAACAGGGAATCCATGGCCGCATAAAAGAGCAGGGCCAGCCGGCGGTAGAGGATGTCCACATCCAGGTTGATCCCCTTGATCTCCGCAGGCAGCAGCCCGGCTCGCTGCATCACCAGGAAGGCCAGCCCGGTGAAGAACAACACCTGGAATTGTGAGACCAGATGGCCGGCGGAGTAGAGGTGGTAGTCCATGACATTGGGGAGCAGGCTGTAAAATGCGGAGGGGAAGAATCCCACCAGCAGGCTGGCCCCGGCCGTCAGGGCCATGCCCACGCGCATGCCCCAGGGAGCTTCGGATACCGTCAGGCCCTGGTATGAGGTCGGCGCAGAAGGCTGCCCGAACGTGACATACAGCACCCGCAGGCCGGCAAGGAATACGCCGGCGGACGCAAACATCAGCACCATCCACACGCCACTCAAATGCGCTTCGGCCGTGGCGGAAATGATGAGGGATTTTCCGGCAAACCCACAGAACAAGGGCACAGAGATGGAGGCTACCCCGGCGCAGGCAAAGGCAAAGGTCCAGGGCATTTGCCGGGCCAGTCCGCCCATGCTGGCGAGCTTGGTGGCTTCGCAGGTGCCTGCCTTGGCAAGGACCGCGCCTGCGCTCATGAAGAGCAAGGCCTTGTACAAAATATGGACAAAGGCATGGGCGCAAACGCCGTTGATGGCCAGCTCGCTGCCAATGCCCACGCCAATCATCATGAAGCCGACCTGGTTGATGAGGCACCAGGCCAGGGTACGGCGCAGGTCGTTTTCAATCATGGCATACAGTAACGGGAACACGGCCATGATTGCGCCGATCCAGATCAAGGTCTCTTCACCGGCAAAGCTGCGCGCCAGGACATACACCGCTCCCTTGGTGGTGAAGGCGGAGAGGAACACCGTTCCCGTGGGGCTGGCGTTGGGGTAGGCATCGGGCAGCCAGGCATGCAGCAAGGGCCAAGCCGCATTGACGCCAAATCCCAGGAAAATGAGCAGGCCGCCAGGCGAATCCAGGCCGATGGGGCCAAAGGCCAGGGAGCCGGTATGGTGGACCCTGAGCACAATGCCAGCCAGCAACAGCAGCCCGCCCACGGCATGCACCAGGAAGTAGCGGAACCCGGCGCCGCGAGCCATGGTATCGCCGCGCGTCCAAATGATGACCGCCGCGCAGACGGTAAGGCTTTCCCAGAACAGGAACAGGGACAGCATGTCCCCAGCAAAGACGACACCTTGCGCCGCCGCCGCGTACAGCATGGCAAACACGCGTTCGGTATTGTCCTTGGATTCCCAGGCGTAGACAATGCCAAAGATGGCAGCTAGATGGAAAATGAGCCCAAAGAGGAAGGAAAGCTTGTCCACCTTGGCCAGAATCACTTCCTGTCCCAGAAACGGCAGTACGAAATGAATGCCTTCCGGAATGGCCATCAAGTTGCACAGGGAGAGGA
>JAIWOE010000239.1 GCA_020217165.1 Desulfovibrio sp.
CCAGTCGGTCAGGTAGCCAGCCCAGGCCAGACGCTGGAAAATGGTGGCGTTGGTGGCGGGGTCGTTGCTCACGATGAATTTGAGGGGCTGCTTGTTCCCGGCCGAGGGGCCCAGGCGGGCGGTGTCCACCAGGTCTTCCAGCAGGGCCATGGACACGGGAGCGTCCTGCCGGAAGCGCCGGCAGCTGCGGTTCTTGAGCACGAGTTCCTTTACGGTCATGAGACGTCTCCTTCGACAGCGAATGTCTTTCTGGTCTGATGTCACGGGACGCCAGCCCCCCCATCCTGACTGTCATGGCATGCCCGGCCCGCCTGCTGGCGGGCCCACAAAAAGTGCGCCAGTGGCATATCCTCGGCCGTGCGCACGGTCACGGCCTCGGTCATGGCAATCTCAACGCCTTTGGTCAAGGGCTGGGGGTAGCGGATCCGTCCCAGGTGGGCCACACAGGCCTCGGCCGGCCGGTACAATTGCGGGGCCTCCTGGCGGTCACGGCCGGGATGCGCCCAGACACCGAAGAGCCGCCCGCTGGCCACGTCCCCGCCCAGGGGCGTATACAGGTTGGGGTCCTCGGTGGTCAGGGGCACGATCCGTGCGGCGATGCGGTCCTCCAGCAGGGCATGGTACATGCGTTCCCAGCTTCGGGTAGACAGCAGGGGCAACCGCCACGAGCCGAAACAATGTACGTCCCCGGCCAGCCCGGCCTGTTCCAGGGCCAGGAGCTGCTGGCGGATGCGGCTTTCCTCGCAGGTGAGGTAATCAAAGCGCTCCGTGGTGCATGTGGGGCAGAGCCGCCGCACCGGCACGCCGGCGCATGCCAGGGTGTTACCCAGGGCGTCGCACAGGGCGTCGCAGTCAGTCAGCACGGCCAGTTCGTCCACCAGAGGCAGCCCTTTCAGCCGGGCCACGGCATGTTCCAGCAGACGCATGCCCCCCATGCGGGCATCCCAGCGCACCCCGTCCCGGGCATCTCGTTCCAGCACGATGATGGAAGCGGTCACGCGCATGTCAGCATCCCTCCCCGGCGGCAGGCCTGTCCGAGTCCAGCAGTCCCAGGCGCTTGCGCAGGTAGAATTCCGCCAGGGGCAGCTCCTCGGCGTGCTGGAGGTCAAAGGCTTCCTCGCGGGACACCACAAACGGGGCCAAGGCCATGCGGCCGTTGCGGAAACGCTCCCGGAAGGTCACGGCCACGCCGGTGCGGCGGTACAGGGGCGGATGTTCGGCCCGCGGCACCGACAGGTCGTTCCAGAACGGAAACAGGGAGCCGTCCCGGGTTTTGAGGCACAGCCCAGGCTCCACGGCCGCCACGGCGATGACGCCGCCCACGGCCTCATCCTCGCGGGCCTGGCAGTGCATGGCGGCCAGGGTTTCCGGGCGCAACAAAAAATTGTTGCAGTTGAAGGCCACGTTCACATCGCCGGGGCCGCCGGCAATGACCTCGATCTGCCGGCCGCGCTGTGCTGCCCACTCCTCCTGCGTGGCGAACCCGCTGTAATAATGCACCATGGAGTGTGGCCGCTCCAGGGCGTGGGCCCCCAGGGACCGGGCAATAGACCGGATTTCCTCGTCCTCGCTCCAGACGAACACATGGTCGATGAACCCGGCCTGCTGGCAAGTTTGGATGGCGTAGGCGATGATGGGCGTGCCCAGCACCCGGCAGGTGTTCTTGCGGTGGAAGGTGGAGCCTCCACCGCGGGCGATGATGGTGGCATGGACCGTGGGCATGGCGTCTCCGTGACACGTCAGATGAAATGATGATGCGGCGGCGGTGCAGCGTCCGGCGGCGGCTCGGGCAGGGATCCACCCTCGTGGCGCAGGGACCACAGGCATTCGTTGACCTTGTGCTGCAGACACAGGGAGCCGCACATGCGTCTGGCATCAAAGGCGTCGGACGCAATATGCCGCATGACTTCCCAGTAGCGATCCCCCTGCCACAGCATTTTGAAGGGTGTCACGGCAATATTGCCGATGTGGTACCGCGCATAACGTGCATGGAACAGCATGCCGCAGGGAGCCACCAGCCCGGAACCGGACAATTGCAGCATCAATGGCGGGCCGTAGCAGCGGGCATACGTCCGCACGCCGCCACTGAGGATCTTGGACCACTTGGCCCGCACCTGACAGCCGGGGGTGGAGAGGGCCTCGGCCTGGTGCAGGAGGGGCTCCAGCCCGGCGTATGCGGTGTAGTCCACGCCCAGGCGGCCGGCTTCGTCGTCGCTGCAGTGCTTGATGACCAGATAATCCACCTCCAGGGCCACGGCCAGCCGTGCCAGGGGCAGAATCTGGTCCGCAAAGGCGGGCAGGAGCACCATCTGCAACCCGATGGTGGTGTTCAGCCGCATGGCTCGCTTGACGGCCACGGCGCGACGGATGGTGCCGAGTACCTTGTGGAAACAGGCCTGGGCGCACCCGTGAATCTCGGCGTAACGGGCCGGCTCCGCCGCGGAGATGTTGAAGCGCAGGTAGGTCAGGGCGGGCAGGATGGCTTCCAGCCGGTCATCCTGCAACAAAAATCCGTTGGTGCCCAGGGCCATGTCCAGCCCGTTGGCCCGGCCGCGCAGCAGGGCCGCCTCCAGGTGCGGACTGCAGGTGCTCTCCCCGTCGCTGACGAAGCTCACAGCCTTGACACCCACGTCTGCCGCATCGTCCAGGAGCCGGAGGATGACATCCCGCGTCAGGGGCGGACCGGGATTGTGCTGCAACTGCCCATAGCAATACACGCAGCCATAGGAACAGGCGCGGGTCAGGGCGCAGTCGATGGTGACGGGAGCCACGCGTTCCCCGGCCAGCAGGGCCTCCACACGTTCGCGGTGCCAGGCCAGCTTGTGCCCGTCCAGAATAAGAGGGGGCGCCGGGACCGTCATGACCGCACCACCTGTTCCACGGCCTGGACGATGGCCTCCGGACCGGGGTAATAGGCCGCCTCCAGGACCGGGCTGGCCGGGGTGGGGGCATCGGGCAGGCCCACGCGCGCCACCGGCGCCTTGAGGCAGGACAGACACTGCTCCGCCGCCACGGCCGCGGCCTCGGCAGCCCAGCCGCCGCGCAGGTGCCCCGTGTCCGCCAGCACCAGCCGGCCGGTTTTGGCCACGGAGGCCACCAGGGCAGCGGTGTCCATGGGGGCGACGGTGCGCAGGTCCAGCACCTCGGCGGATACGCCGGTCCGGGTCAGGATCTCGGCTGCGGCCAGGGCCTCCCGGACCATGAGGGACACGGCGGCGATGGTCACATCCTTCCCCTTCCGGCGCACCGCGGCCCGGCCCAGGGGCACGCCATAGACTGCCTCTGGCACCGGGCCCAGGTCGTCATACAGCCAGCGATGCTCCAGCAGGACCACCGGGCCGGCATCGGCAATGGCGGCCAGCAACAGGCCTTTGGCGTCATGCGGCGTGGCCGGCAGAGCCACCTTGAGGCCGGGAAACTGCATGAGCACCCCGTGCAGGGGCTGGGAATGCTGCGCCGCGGAGCCCCAGCCCCGGCCCACCACGCACCGGACCACCAGCGGGGCCGTTTGCCGGGCGTGAAACATGTACCGCCACTTGGCCGCATGGTTGGCGAGCTGATCCAGGGCCAGGAGGAGAAAATCCGCCCGCAGGTGGACCACGATGGGCCGCAGCCCGGCCAAGGCCGCTCCCAGGGCCAGACCCATGCAGCCATTTTCGGCCAGGGGCAGATCGAAGACCCGATCCGCCCCGAACTGCTCCTGCAGACCCAGGGTGGTGCCGAAAGAGCCGGCGGCGTCGTCCACGCCCTCGCCCATGACCACCACCGCCGCATCCGCGGCCAGGGCCTGACGCTGGGCTTCCAGCAAGGCCTGGCGATAGGTCAGCTGCCGGCCGGCGTCGGACGGCGTGGAGGCAGGCTGCGCGGGGCCGGCGGCAAAAAGATGCGTCCAGGGCATCTCACCACACCTCATCCAGCAGGGTGGCGGGATCAGGATACGGACTGGCCAGGGCCACGGCGAAGGCGTCGTCAATTTCCTCGGCAACCGCCTGCTCCATGGCGGCCAGCTCCCCTGACGTCCCCTCCGGCAGGCGTTGGCACAGCTGCGCAATGGGGCAGCGGGCCATCCAGGCGGCCAGCTCCGCCGCGGGGCGAGCGGTATCCGGCTGCGGTCCCACATGGCCTTTCCAGCGGCAGGTCACGGCTTCGAGCACGGTGGGCCCCTCCCCTCGCCGGGCCCGGTCCACGGCCCGGCGGGCGGCGTCGAGGACGGCCAGGGCGTCGTTGCCGTCCAGGCCTTCACCGGGGATGCCGTGGGGCTCGGCCAGGCGGTGCAGCTCGGGGCAGCGCCGGCGGTTGGCCAGGGGCGAGGCGGTGGCAAAGCCGTTGTTTTCGATGACAAACAGCACCGGCAGCCGCCTGAGGGACGCCAAGCCCAGGCTTTCGAAAAACACGCCCTCGTCGGCGGCGCCATCGCCCAGAAAGGCCACGGCCACGCGGGGTTCCCGCCGCAGGGCAAAGGCCAGGGCCATGCCCACGGCCAGGGGGATGCCCCCGCCCACGATGGCCGAGGTGCCGGCCACGCCCGCGGCCACGTCGATGACATGCATGGAACCGCCCCGCCCCGAGGCGCAGCCCGTGCTGCGGCCGTACAGCTCCGCCGCCAGGGCGGGCATGGAGCCGCCCTTGGCCAGATAATGCCCATGGCTGCGGTGGGTGCTGCAGACCACATCCTCCTGCCCCAAGGCCAGGCATACCCCGGCGGCCACGGCTTCCTGCCCGATGCACAGGTGCACCGGGGTGCGCATCTGCTGTTCGGGGTAGCGGGCGGCCACGCGCTCCTCAAAGCGCCGGATGCGCAGCATGCAGCGCAGGAGCCGACGGATGTCGTCCAGGGCAGGGGCTTCGGTCATCCGTACAGGGCCTCCAGGGTGGGCAACAGGGTCTCCAGGGCGTGGGCCTCACGATACCGGCGCACATTTTCCCGCAGGGCCGGGTACTCCGCCGCGGCCAGCAGGGCAGGGATCTCCTCCAACCGATCCAGGGAATACACCACCCCCAGGCCGTGTTCGCGGACCATCTGGCAGATGTATTCCATCTCCTCATACACCAGCAAGGGCAGGCCGGCTTCGAAATAGCTGAATATCTTTGTGGACATGTTGTGCACGTAGCCTTCGTGCCGCCAGGAAGAGAGGGACTTTTGATCATACAAT
>JAIWOE010000240.1 GCA_020217165.1 Desulfovibrio sp.
ACGGTATCGTCACGTTGCCCCTCATTGGGGACGTGATGGCCGCCCACAAGACCATTCCTGAATTGCACAAGGAAATTGACGTGATGTACGACAATTTCCTCACCGGGCTGCATGTGGATCTCTTCCTGGAGCAGTCCACCGGCGCCGTGGTGTACGTCATGGGCGCGGTGAATGCCCCCGGCTCCATGGACATCCGCACGCCCATCACGGTGCTGGACGCCGTGGCCCGGGCTGGCGGGCTCACCACCCAGGCCCGGCCGTCCAAGATTGTGGTCTTCCGCAAGCCCCTGCCCAACCGCCGCGTGGAAGAAATGCCACCTGCGGAGCAGCCCAAGCGGCTGGTGTTGTGCTGCCCGGGCAACGATGTGGAAGAGCCGCCCATGCGTGTGGTGGACCCCAAGGAGCAACTGCCTGACCGCACCCTCATGGCCCGTGGCTACGACCTGGAAAAGGCCATGCATGGCGAGGACACAGGCGAGCACTTCTGGCTGAAGCCTGACGACATCGTCTTCGTGCCGCGGCGTGAAACCGCCAAGTGGGGAGAAATCATGCGAGAAGTGGCGGATATCTTCCTGTTCAACGGCTGGGGCATTAGCTTTGGGGCAGACCTCCTGGATGATCCGCTCATCGATCTGGTGCCAGGCAAGTCTGTGAATTACTCCGAGTCTCCGGACGGCAAGGCAGAGCGGCAGAACAACCAGTAGCAGGGCGAACCGGCATTCCCGGGGAGGTCCGGCAGCTCGGGCCGGCTGGCGCCGGCGCCGGACTTCCCCCCCAGGAATCATGGCGTGTTCTCCAGCATGCACCCCTCCAACAGCAGGCGGGTTTCAGTATGATACGCACCGAAGACTACATGCGGGAATTTGTACAGATCTGCTTTGCCCAAAAGCGGATCATCATCGGCACCACCATTCTGTTCACCCTTGCGGCGGCGGCCATCTGGAAGTTCTATCCGCCCACGTTTGCGGCGGACGGCTCCATTCTGGTCAGGGGCAATCGCGCCCAGATGGATCCCGGTACCCTGGAAAACGTTCAGGCCCGGATCATGGAAATCACCATGCGCGAGCTGAATACGGAAAAGGAGATGCTGCTTTCCCCTGATGTGGTTGGGGAGACCATCAAGCGCATGGCCGCGCAAAATCTGTACTTTACCGAAAGCGATACCAAGGGCGATGCCCTGAAAGATCAGGTGGGGCGGGTGCAGTCTGGCCTGACCACGGAGATTCTGCCGGAAACCAGCGTGCTCAAGGTGCAATACAAGGACAAAGACCCCCAGCGAGCCCTCAAGGTGCTGGAGAATCTGTTCATGCAGTACATTGAATTCCATACCAGTGTGTACAGCTCCGCCAGCGCCAAGGGCTTCTTTGATGAAACGGCCAGGAGCTTCGATGATGAGCTCAAGGCCAGGGAAGACATGCTGGTGAAGCTGGCCAAGGAAGGCAACACCGCCAATCCCATCCAGGAAATCGAAAGCAACATGCAGGTGCGGCGCAACCTGGAGCAGCAGCTGGACCTTACACGCAGCCAGTGGATCGAGAAGGATCTGTTCGTCAAGCATCTGCGCGAGGTGTTGGCCTCCCAGGAAGTGCAGTTCTATTCCTTCATCGAAAATGAATCCATCCGCCTGCTGGGCGAAAAAGTGCAAACCCTGGTACTGGAACGTGGACAGTTGCTGCGCATTTACAGCGAAGGCAGCGAGAAGGTGCGCCGGGTGGACGAGCACATCAAGGAGGCGTACGCCGCTCTGAAGTCCGAAGTGATCGACTACACCACCAGCCAGGAAACCCAGCTGAACATCCTGCGCGACCAGATCGAAAGCCTGGAGGTGCGGTTGGAGGAAATCAACGCGCGCAATCTGGCGCTGCAGGAAACCGTCATCGCCAACCAGCGGGTCCAGCGCGAGGCCGATTTGCTCAAGCTTTCCTACGATACTTTTGCCCGACGCCGGGAAGAGGCGCGGGTGTCCGGTTCCGGCGGGGATGCCCTCTTCAGCGTCAGCGTGCTGTCGCGCCCCTTCTTCTCCGGCGCGCCCGTGTTCCCGCGCTCCAACATCCTGTTCGTAGGCGCCCTGGTGGGGCTTATTACCGGGTTCAGCCTGGGGTTTTTACGGGAATACTTTGATCACACCTTCAAAAAGCCGGAGGATGTGGCCAAGTTTGCGGATTTACCGACAATCATGTCCATCCCGCATTGGAACGCCAAATAGACGGCTCCTGCAACGTGTGGTAGGATAGGCTGCGCGCTTTGCACTGCGCTCCGGCGTGGGCCAGGCGCGCTGCGACACGTACAAAGGACTGAATATGCAGCCTTATTTGCAGGTCGCCCGAAAGAACCAGCGCAGCTTCGCCTCCCCGGAGGGGGTGCGGCAGTATGGATATTCCCGGGGGTCTTTCCTCACCATCACCTTATTTAATATGGTGCTTTCCTCCATCCTGCTGCTGCTGGCGTTGCCGGTGATGTTGATTATTGCCCTCGTGGTCAAGTTGCGGGACGGCGGGCCGGTGCTCTACTTCGGCACCCGCCTGGGCCTGGGGGGTAAGCCCTTCAAGATGATTAAAATCCGCACCCTGCCCGTGGGGGCAGACAAGCTCATCGGTGCGGAAATGTTATCCCATCAGCACAAGCTCACCACACCGTTCAGCAAGCTGTTGCGAGACACCCGGCTGGATGAGCTGCCGCAGCTGTTCAATGTCCTTAAGGGCGACATGGACTTCGTGGGCCCCCGGCCGGAGCGGCCCGAGGTATACGCCAAGCTCTGCAAGCAGATTCCCAATTATGAGGAGCGGTTTCGGGTTCGGCCCGGTCTTATCGGCTATGCCCAGCTGTTCACCCCCCACAGCTGCCCCAAACGCATCCGCGCCTTCATTGACAACAAGTACGTCCACCTCAAACGCAGTATCATCTGGGATCTGGTCATCGTGGTGTTCACCGGGCTGGTGCTCACCCGTGCGGTACTCCTCAAGGGGGGGGCGTTTGTCTGGCGCAACGTGGTCAAGGCCTGGCTGCTCAAGGATTACATGGAACGCCGGGAGCTTGAGCGCGTGGCCCAGCGCCATGCCTCCCTGTGCTTGCGGATTTTCAGTGAATCGGATCAGGTCTGCCAAGGAGATTTTACCTTGGTGGACATGAATGAAGAGTACGTGAAAATCTATTCGGACATGGACCTGGCGGACCAGAGTATCCGCATTTACAGGCTGGAAAACGTCTCCAGACGGCTGGGGAAGAAAAAACGAAAGCGCTGCACCGTGATGGGCGAGGTGGTCCGCAAGCGGGAGCTCCCCAATGCAGGCCCGCGGTTTGTGTACATCATCCGGTACAAGGCCATCAGTCAGCTGAATCAGTATCTTGTGGATCAGTACTTTTTGCACAAGAGCATAGTGTAGCCCATGCAGCAACCACCTTCGCCGCGATTTTCCATTGTCATTCCATGCTGGAACGAGGCCGCCAACCTGGCCGCCTGCGTAGCGTCCATCCAGATTGCCGCCGCCAGCGGGCATCAGGTGGAAATCATCCTGGTGGACAACGGCTCCAGCGATGCCTCCGTGGCCATTGCCAGGGAGCTTGGGGTGCAGGTGCTGGAGAACACCACCGGCCGCCGCGTGGCCATCGCCGCCCTGCGCAACCGCGGCGCCGCCGCGAGCCGTGGGGAAATCCTCTGTTTTCTGGATGCGGACATGCGGGTGCCCCCCGACTGGCTGGATGCGCTGGAATCCCACTTCGCCACCGGCCATGTCGGCCTGCTGGGATTTGTGGAAACCACCCCCCGCAGTGAGGCAGAAGGCGGGCACGCCGTCCCCTGGGTGGCCCGGGTCTGGGGGCAACGCTTTGCCCTGCGCCGCGTAGGGGTGCGGGCGGTGGACTTTTTGCCCGGCCGCAACATGAACCTCCCCAGGGCCACCTTTGCCGCCCTGGGCGGATTTGACGAAACCCTGCACACCAGCGAAGACAAGGACTTCACCCTGCGCGCCAGGGATGCTGGCCTGAGCGTCCTTTCCTCTGACCGGATCGTGCTCGTGCACACGGGCTACGAACACAGCCTTGCGGAGTTTTTGCGCAAGGAGTTCTGGCGCCAGGGCGGCAGCCTGGCCTTTGCCAGAAAACACAAATTCCGGCAGCGAACCCTGCGCCAGCCCCTGATGGCAGCCTGGCATTTCTGGTGCTTGGTGGTCCTGGCCGCCTGCCCTCTAGGATTGGGGACAACACAGGGCATGGCCTGGCTGGCCATGCTCTGGGGCACGCCCTCCGCCGCCTCTGTCTGGATGAGCCCGGCGCGTCGCAAGCCATGGCTGGCCATGCAACTCACGGTCCTGGAATTTATCCGCTGGAATGTGGCCGGCGTGGCCCTGGCGCGCCAGGTGGTCCAGGAGCTCAACCCGGTGAAGCGCTGACCATGGCCAAGGATGCCGCCCCCATCATCCGCCGGCTGGAGTCCTTCGAGGCCGCCCGCCCCATGGCTGCAGCCTGGGATGCCCTGGTGGCTCGCGCCGGGGGGCATATTTTCATGACCTACGACTGGCTCCGTTGCTGGTGGGAGCACTTTGGCCCGGCCCATGGGCTCAGGCTCCTGGTGGTGGAGTCCGCCGATGGAGAATTGCTGGGCCTGGCGCCGTGGTATATCGACTGGCGGCGGCACGGGGGCCTTGCTGTCCGTACCCTGTGTCTGGTGGGGGATCGCCATGCCGGCGGGGACTTTTTGGGCATGCTCCTTGCGCCAGGGCAGGAACGGGTGGCGCGACTGGTGTATGGGCAACTTTGGCAAGAGTCGGATTGGGATCTGCTGGAATACGGCAATGCCGCGGCGGAAGATCTGCCCCTGGCCCAGCTGCGGCACTGGCTCAATGCCCGGGGCCTTTCCTTTCTACTCCAGTATTGCCACATCTGCCCCGTGCTGGCCGTGCGCCCTGCCACGGTGGAAGCCTTTCGGGCCATGCCGGATGTGATCTACAAGAAAATTATCCTCAAGGATCGTGAACGATTCGCCAAGAAGCACGGCATGGTCATGCAGCGCGCCGATGCGGCCACCCTGCCAGGATATCTGACACGGTTTTTCGAACTCCACGCCGCCCGCTGGGAAACCCCGGGACAATCGGGGCAATCGGGGCAGGTGAGCACCTTTGCCGAGCCCCGCCGGCGCAGGTTTTTTGAGGA
>JAIWOE010000241.1 GCA_020217165.1 Desulfovibrio sp.
GAAGCCCTGGAGGCTGCCGGAGACTGGGAGGCCATGCGGACCATGGTGGCCCGCGAGCTGACCCTGGCACCGGGCAACTGCTTCTGGCGCTGGCATGGCTGGCACCATGGCCTGGCCCGCGTTGGTGGTGCCGATGCGACCACGGGGCAGGCCCTGGCCTGGGAGATTCTGGAGGGCCTCAAGGAGTTCCCCCCCCTGACCCCCGTGGGCAAATGGCTGGAGGCCCAGTTCGAGTACTGTACAGGCCGACCCGGCGCGGCGGCAGCACTGTTGGAACGGCATGCCGATGTCTTTGGGCCGTGGCACCTGGAGCGTCTGGCCCGGGCCCGGCTGGCGGAAGGCAGCAAGGATAAGGGCGTGGCCATCCAGGCATTATTGGCCATCCTGCGGCAACAACCCTGGCGGGTGAACGCCCTGCTGGCGGTGCGGGATCTGGACAGTGGCCTAGCCTGGACGGCGACCATACCACAGGAGCCCACGGCGATCTGCTTGTATTCCTTTAATAAAGCCGATGAGCTGGCCGCCACCATGTCCAGCCTGGCCGCCAGTGAGCGCGGCAACGCCATCATCCGCATTCTTGATAATGGTTCCACCGACGCCACCCCCCAGGTCTGCGCGGCCTGGCAAGATCGCCTGGGCGAGGCTTGCCGGGTGATCCGCCTGCCCGTGAACGTGGGTGCGGCCCCGGCCCGCAACTGGCTGCTGGCCCTGCCCGAAGTGCAGGCCTGCGAGTATGTGGCCTTTTTGGATGATGATGTGGACCTGCCGCCGGACTGGCTGGGCCGGTTGCATGCCGGGCTGGCCGCCTTTCCCCAGGCCGGCGTGGCCGGCGCCCGGGTGCTGGAGGACGCAAGCCCGGGACTGGTGCAGCAGGTGGAACAGTTTTTCAAGGAAGACGAGACCTTCGCCCTGGCGGATGTCCATCGCCATGCCCTGGACCTGGGGCAGTTCGCCCATTGCCGGCCGTGCCTCAGCGTCACCGGGTGCTGTCACCTGTTCCGCCGCGCAGCCTTGGCCGCGGTGCCGGCCTTCGACATCCGGTACAGCCCCACCCAGTATGACGACGTGGATCACGATCTTGCCCTGGTGGCGGCCGGGTTCCAGGTGGTCTATCAGGGCCATCTGGCCATCCGCCACAAGAAGCGCTCCGGCCGGGGCCTGTTGGCCAGCGCGGCGGAATCCGCCAATGCCGCGGCCAATTTCCACAAGCTGGCTGGCAAGTGGTCGGGCCGCAAAGCATCCCTGCAGCAGCAGGCCTTGCAGTGGACGGCCGCGCTGCTGGGGATGGATCAGAGGGCTTTTTCGTAAATGCGCCAGGTCTGGCCCATGGGCGCCTTGTAGGCCCGCATGGCGCGGATCATGGGGATGTTGGTCTCCACGATGAGGGAGCAGTCCCACCACTCCAGGCTGGGCGTGTCCAGCAGCTGCAGGTAGGTGGCGGCG
This sequence comes from Desulfovibrio sp., assembly GCA_020217165.1. GTDB lineage: Bacteria > Desulfobacterota > Desulfovibrionia > Desulfovibrionales > Desulfovibrionaceae > Megalodesulfovibrio. Next base: position 1,444 of record JAIWOE010000241.1, read on the forward strand.
ATGAAGGCGTGGTGCAGGCTGTGGCCCTGGTACTCCTCCTTCACGCCCATGATGATGGTCCGCACGTGCTTTACCGGGCTGAACCAGGCGGCCTTGATGAGCCGCAGCAGGCCCATGAAGCTCAGGCGGCCATCCATGGCCTTGATGGCGTAATTGATGTCCGGAATGGTGATGATGAAGGCTGCCAGCCGGTCCTGCTCGTCATAAAACGCGCGCATGAAGCGTGTGCGGAGCATGGGGCGCAGCTCGTTGAGCACGGCCTTGAACTGCCTGGGCGTAAAGGGCACGTGGCCCCAGTTGCGCTTCCAGGTTTCGTTGAAGATCAACCGCACCTCTTCCGCCCGCTTGAGCACCTCCGTGGGGGAGGGCTTGCGAAAGGTCAGGTTGGTTTTTGCCAGCGCCTCATCAAGCCGGCGTTGGGCCACCTCTCGGATTTCCTCCGAAGGCAGGCCGCGGAATCCCTTCCAGTCCACGGCTTTGGTCAGCCCGGCGCCTTCCAGCAAGGCAGGATAATACGGCGGGTTGAAGACCTGCATCACCGCCGGCGGCAGGTCGTAGCGGTCGATGAGCACGCCCACTTCATCATAAATACCAAAGCCCAGGGGGCCCAGCATGCGCGTCTTTCCCCGGGCCTTGACCCAGGCCGAGGCGACTTCCAGCAGGGCCGCGGCGGCTTCGGGGTCATCCTGGCAGACAAAAAATCCGAAAAAGCCGGTGTCGGCCCCATGGAACGCGTCGTAATTGCGGTTCACATGGGCGGAAAGACGGCCCACAGGTTCCTCCCCGCGCCAGGCCACAAAGTATTGCGCCTCCCCGAACTCGAAGAACGGTCCCTTCTTGGGGTTAAGGAGATCTTTTTGCTGGATGCGCAACATGGGCACCCAGTTGGGCTCGTGGCCGTGAAGTTTCCAGGGCAGGTCCAGGAACGTGGTGAAGCCGGGCGTGCCGAACTCCACGGGGGTGACGCGCAGGGGGAGATTCATAGGGATGGGAAAGGGGTTGGATGTGAATGCGGAAAATGGGCACAGCTTATTATCATACGACCCCCCGGCCCGAATGACAAGGGCGTTGTGCTGCTCCGGCCGGCTTGACCGCAGGCCCCGGGCGCGTCACAACACGGGCATCCCTTGCACGTCCCTGGAGAACCACATGCCCAGACCACTCTATTTTGATTGCAACGCCACCACGCCCGTGCATCCCCGGGTGCTGGAGGCCATGCTGCCATACTTTTCCCGGCACCCCGGCAACCCTGGCTGCGCCCACGACGTGGGGCTGATGGCCAAACAGGCCCTGGACCGCGCCCGCGCCCGGGTGGCGGCCTTGGTGGGCCTGGAACAGACGGACGGGGTGATCTTTACCGGCGGCGCCACCGAGGCCAATCACCTTGCCCTGCTGGGAACCTTCATGCGGGAGGGACTGGTGGCCCCGGGCTGGCTGGCCGTAAGCAGTGTGGAGCATCCTGCGGTGCTGGGGCCGGCCCGGGTGCTGGAGCGCCGCGGCGTGCAGGTGGTCGTGCTCCCCGTGGACGGCCGCGGGGTGGTGGCTCCTGCCACCTTGGAAGAAGCCTTGCGCCGCAGCGCAGGCGTTGTCGGGCCCAGGCTCGTCTCCGTCATGCTGGCCAATAACGAAACCGGCGTGCTCCAATCCCTGGCAGAGCTGGCCGCCATGGCTCACGCCCACGGGGCGTTGCTGCACACCGATGCCGCCCAGGCCGTGGGCAAGATTCCTGTGCACCTGCCAGCCCTGGGGGCGGATTACCTGACCATCGCCGGGCACAAAATGTATGCGCCCAAGGGAGTGGGTGCCCTGGTGTGCGCCTCTGCAGCGGCCCGCGCCCGGCTGTCGCCCCTGGTGTTCGGCGGCGGGCAGGAGGGGGGCCTTCGCTCCGGAACCGAGAATATCCCGGGCATTGTGGCGTTGGGCGAGGCCTGCGCCCTGGCCGCGGAGGACCTCCCGGCCGAGGCCAGACGGCAGGAGGCGCTGGCGCCCATCCTCCTGGATGCCCTGGCCGCCGCCGGGGTGCCATTTGTGGTGCACGGACAGACCGCCCCGCGGTTGCCGCAGACGCTCTCCCTGGGGCTCAGGGATCGGCGGGCCGGGGATGTGCTTTCCGGACTGGTGATGGAGGACGTGGCTGTCTCCGGCGGTGCGGCCTGCCATGGCGGCACGGCCAGCATGTCTGGCGTGTTGCAGGCCATGGGCGTGGCGCCGGAGTATGGTCTGGGAACCATCCGCATCTCCTGGGGGCGCTTCACCACGGTGGGGGACATGCGGGAACTCGCCTCCCGTCTGGTGCGGGTGTGCCGTTGAGCCGTGCCCTTGCGCACTGCCGGTAGGCGGCGGGGCGCTATGCCTCGTCCCGCATGGCCGCCACCTGATCGCCGAATCCTTCCTTGCGGCAGCGGGCCGAGAAATAGAGCACACAGTTGACGGCCAGTTCCGCCGGCACCAGCAGCACACTCAGGGCCACCTCCAGGGACATGCGCAGCATGGGGTCCTGCATGTCGTCCAGGTGGAGAAACGCCGCCAGACTGCCTGCCAAAAACAAGGCGCTGGTGAGCAGAATCATCCAGAAGACATGGGGACTCAGCTGGCCGCTACGCCCCAGGGCGCGGGACGGCGTGGTGTTTTCCAGGATGACCACTTCTTCCACAAAAAAATACCGGACATACAGCCACATGCCCAGCACCAGGAACACCGGCAACCCGGCCAGCACCAGCACGTAACGCAGCAGCCGGGCCCGCACCAGCCGCCAGAACCGGGCCCTGGCCAGACGGAAGGCCTCCACGCGAGAAATGGGCTCCCCAAGGTACTCCGCGGCCAGCAACGGCGTGATGATGCCTTGTTGCAGGGGGACCAGCAGGAAGAAATAGCACACGAAGATGAGGATGTTGCACAGGGCTGCCACGCCTTCGTCCAGCATGCCGGCGTGGGCGGCGCGATCCAACAGAGTGTTGATGACGTAGAATGGTCCGGATACGGCCAGCACCGTCACCAGGCATTCGGCAAAGGTTCGCACGAAGAGCCGGACGGCATGATCCAGGGTGCCCAGCAGGCCCAACGGGCGCAAGGAAAAGGCCATGGCGGCGCCAGGAACGCTCATGCAGACGGGGGCGAGGCCTGCCGCAGCGCAAAGCCCTCGTGCTTGTGCCGGGCCGAAAAGTAGAGCGCCGTGTAGCACGCCGTCACGGCACACATGGCCCCGGCCTCGGCCACCCATTGCACCAGTCCGGCCACCAGGGGGCTGGCCGTGGTTGAAACGCCGATAACCACCCCGATGCTCAGGCCCCACATGAGCAGCACCAGGGCCAGTGCGGTCATGTAATGAGACTTCATCAGCACGCCACTGCGACGCAGGGCGGTCCTGGGGTCCGCTTTTTCCAGGATGACGGCCTGGTAAATCAGGGTGAAGCGCAGGGCAAAGTACACGCCCAGCACAATGAGGAGCATCCCCAGGATGATGTACAGGGTGGAAAGGGCCATGGCCGTGCACAGGGCCGCCTTTCGTTGCCAGGCCTGGCGTACGGCGTCCCGCCAGGTCATGGATTCGCCAAAGAGATCCGCCGTGTAGAGCAACACCAGGGCCCCGGAAGAGATGGGAAAGAGCAGGAACGCCTGCACCAGGGTAATGGCGATGGAGAGGAAAGACTTTAGGGTGAGGGTGGGTG
>JAIWOE010000005.1 GCA_020217165.1 Desulfovibrio sp.
AGTGGTAGAGTGCAACCTTGCCAAGGTTGAAGTCGCGGGTTCAAATCCCGTCTCCCGCTCCAGCAGATAAGGCGGCATAGCCAAGTGGTAAGGCAGAGGTCTGCAAAACCTCCATCCTCCGGTTCAAATCCGGATGCCGCCTCCAGGGCGGGAGTAACTCAGTGGTAGAGTGCAACCTTGCCAAGGTTGAAGTCGCGGGTTCAAATCCCGTCTCCCGCTCCACTCCCTGAAGCGTGCAGCCGGTCCACAAGGCCGGCTGCTTTTTTTTGTGCCCTTTTTGGTTTCAGATTAAAAAAGTAGGAAATTGTCCATGCCCATGCATCAGACCACAGATCTGGACTCGCTCCTGGCCCGGCTGGCAGCGACGTATCCCGTGGCCTTCGAGCCTGTGACCCTGGACGGCCTGACCCTTGAGGTGTTGCAGATCAATGATTTGAATGCCTACCTGGACCGCATGCTCCAGCAGGCCGGCGCACAGCCGCCCACTGCGCAGCTTCCGCAGTTTCCGCAGTTACCGTTGTTTGCCAAGCTGTGGTCCGGGGCCATGATGTTGGGCTATGTGGTCAAGCGCATGCCCCTGCCGCCGGAAACCCGGGTGCTGGAGCTGGGCGCCGGGGTGGGGCTGTGCGGCATGGTGGCGGCGGCCCGCGGCCTGCAGACCGTACTTGCCGACGCCGACCCGCAGGCCCTGGGCTTTCTGCAGGCGGGCGTGCTCAAAAACAACCTTGCCCAGACGGCCCGAGTCGTGCCTCTGGACGGTGGGTTCGACGCCGCGCCCGACCGCCATGACCTCATCCTGGCCGTGGAGCCGGACCTGGATCCTGAATCCATCCGCAGCCTGGGCAAACGTCTGGTGCGGCGGCTGGCTCCCACGGCCACGGCCCAGTGTCTGCTGGCCTTTAACTACGGGCGCAACGTCAAAAAGCTCATGACCGTGCTGGAAAAGGACTTCCACATCCAGCAACAGGTGGTGGGCGCCAAGGCCGGCGAGGCCCTGGAAGACAAGCGTCTGGTGGCCATCTACCGCTGCACGCCGCGGAAAATTGTGAGCTGAGGTGCTGTGATGACAGAACATGCTTCCCCCCGACACATCCGCATCGGCGCTTCCCCCAAGGGCGAATCCCGCGACCTTGACAAGGCCATGCCCCCGGCCCAGACCGTGGCCAGGGTTCTCGGCGTGTTGGAGGGCCGTGCCATCCTGCAGGAGCTCAGGCGCATCGATGTGGGGCGGCTGGGCATCCCCGTGTACCTGAGCGTGTGTGGCGAGGCTGCCCGGGGCGTCATGCCCACCAGAAAGCAGATGGGCAAGGGCTCCTCCCCGGATCAGGCCCAGGCCTCGGCCCTCATGGAGCTGGTGGAGCGGTTCAGCTTTTTCAGCTTCTGGGACAACCCCGCCAACCTGCTCACCGGACGGTACAGCCAGGCCCTGGCTGGCACCCTGCCGGGACAGACGCCGGCCCACGGCCAGGCCTTGCCCGTGGCGCGGGTGCTGCAAAGCGTGGGCGAGAATCTGGACGAGGCCACGGCATTGCGGCTTCTGGACCTCGTCGAGCTGCAATTCGGCACGGCCACGGACCTGGCCACCGGCGAGGACGTCCTCGTGCCCCTCTCCTGGTTCCGCCGGCTGGGGGAATTCAACGGCACTTCCGCCGGCAACACGCCGGAGGAGTCCATCCTGCAGGGCCTGTGCGAGCTGGTGGAGCGCCATGTCTGTTGTGTGGTGGACCGGGAGCGGCCCGCGGATCTTCCCACCATCGACCCTGCCTCCTGCGAGGATCCGGTGTTGGTGGAGCTGCTGGCCCGGTTTGCGGAACACGGCATTGTGGTGCTGCTGAAGGATTTTTCCATGGGCCTGCCCGTACCCACGGTGGGGGCGGCGGCCTGGGATCCCGAAACCTTTCCACAGCTTTCGGAAGTGGTCTTCACTGCCGGCACGGCCACGTCACCGGCCAAGGCGGCGGTACGGGCGCTGACGGAAGTGGCGCAGCTGGCAGGGGATTTCATCACCGGCGCCTGTTACGAGGCTTCCGGCCTGCACAAGCCCGGTTCCTGGGACGAGCTGGACTGGCTGCAGCAGGGCCCGGTGGCGCCGCTTTCCAGTCTGCCCAATATCCGGCATCAGGACATGGGCCAGGAACTTCGGACCCTGGTGCAGGGCCTGACAGCCCAGGGCTGGCAGTGCCTGAGCGTGAACATGACCCTGCCCGAGCTGGGATTGCCTGCGCATTACAACATCGTGCCAGGGATGGCGTTTCGGGAGCGGGATCGCCATGCCAGCCTGGGACTGTTCATCGGGCGGCAACTGGCCGAGGACGCCCCGGCGGAGGACGCCCGGGAGGGCCTGGCGCTCCTGGCACAGGCCTATCCCGGGGCGCACTTCGTGCCGTTTTTCCAGGGACTCTTTCACTTGCGAGAAGGGGAGTACCTGGCAGCGGCAGCCTGCTTTGAGGAGGCCGAGCCCCTGCAGCCCGACGACGAAGCCCGAGCCCTGGCGGCCTTTTACCAGGGCTATGTCTGGTCCCTGCTGGAAGACTGGGGCGGGTCCGAACCGTGCCTGGACCGCGCCCTTGCCCTGACCGAGGAGGTGAAGGAGTACTTCAACCTGCGCGGCGTGGCCCGTTTCAAGCAGGGACGGTTCGAGGAGGCGGCCGGGGATTTCGAGGCGGCCCTTCGGCTGGACAAGGGCTCTGCCATTGACCTGGCAAATCTTGGATTATGCAAGAAACACATGGGATTGCATGAGGAGGCCTGCGAGCTGCTCCGTGCCGCCGTGGCCATTGATGCCGGGCTGGAGTTTGCCGCCCAGGCCTTGCAGCAGCTGGAGAACGCTGCGGAATAGGCAAGATACGCTGCAGTGGCGGCAGGTTGTGGAACTTGTGTGGCCTCTCACAAATTCGTTGACAATTGCGCCGTGCTGCCAGTAAATACCGATGACTGCAACGCGATTCCACGTGAACGCGAACGCGTGTGGCGCATGCCGGGGGGTTGCAGGGATGCGTCGCACATGGGGACATCCCTGGAGTTCTTTACTACGTGTTCTTGGTCCCGGCATTGGGGCCAGACGATACAGTGTCGTGGCAGCATGGCGTTGCACTGGTACCCCGGTGGCGACGCCGTCTCCCAACCAATCCAGCGTCCTAAGGAGGACCCTACATGGCAACTGTCGAATTTGCCGGCAAGTCTTTTGAAGTGGATGAAGACGGTTTCTTGCAGCGCTTTGAAGACTGGAGCCCCGAGTGGGTTGACTACGTGAAGGAGTCCGAAGGCATCAAGGAACTCACCGAAGACCACCAGAAGGTCATCGACTTCCTGCAGGACTACTACAAAAAGAACGGCATCGCCCCCATGGTGCGCATCCTCTCCAAGGTCACCGGCTTCAAGCTGAAGCAGATCTACGAACTGTTCCCCTCCGGCCCTGGCAAGGGCGCCTGCAAAATGGCTGGCCTGCCCAAGCCCACCGGCTGCGTCTAGGCCATACCGATTCCGATGCAAAGGCCGGGCGTTCCAATTGGAACGCCCGGCCTTTTTGCGTGCGCCGCCCGACGCGATGCTGTGCTATTCTGCTTCGGGCAGGCGGGCCACATGTTCACGGATGAAGGCCAGTGTCTTTTCCGGCAGGGCATTCGGCGCATGGGCCTGCAGCTGGGAAAGATCCTCGGTGATGGTGAGCATGAGGGCGGTGAAACGCGTCTGGTTGCGCAGGCGTTCCCGCGTGTCCTGGCTGAACCAGGCTTCCTTGAGTAACTCGGCGGCATGATGGTGGATCATCAGGGCGATGGGCTTGGGCATGGACGCGTAGGTGGCCAGCATGGTGGCCTTCATCTCGTCTATGCTGTCCAAAAACTCCTGAAATTGCGCCGTCTGCCGCTCCTCTTCCATGCGAATGCGGGTGCATTCCTCCTGCAGGCGGATGTCCAGCTGCTCCAGCCGGTGCTTGAGCTCCAGTTCGGCCAGGGCGCGGTCGTGGCGCAACTTGTCCAGGGCGGGCAGGTGCGTCATTTTCCACGCGGCGGATTCCGACTTCAGCGTGTAGATGATGCGGGCGATGTAGTTGCCGATGTTGTTCTCACTGTTGCCCTGGGGCCTCACGTCTTTGGAGGTCACGTCTTGGGAAGCCATGAAATCGTCTCCTGCTGAAGGAAGTCTTGGAGGGAGCGGGAGGGATTGGCCTCCGCATTGCACAGCAGTGCATGCAAGGCATGGAGCCGGTCGAACTGTAACGTCCGGACAGCATGGCGAATGCACTCCTGGGCTTCATGATACAGTCCCAGGGAGAGGTCGTCGCGCCTGCGGTGCAGTTGCTCCCTGGTCAGGGCAGCCAGTTCCTTGAGATTGCGGCGTTGCCGGGCAAGCACCAGGGCATGCCGGCGAGCCTGCCCCCGGGCGCGGAGACGCTGCTGTCGGGACCGCCACCTGCGGCGAGCCATGTCGAGCCACCAGCGCCGTTTGAACAGCAGTAGCATAAGAAGCACGGCGCACGCCAGCCCCGCAATAAACAACGCCAATCCACCGGATGCGAGGGCAAAGGCAAACTGTGCCGCAAGGTCAGCGGGGAGTAGGGCAAAAAGTTCGTTGCTGGTGGTGGAGATCACAATGCCAACTGCAACACCCCGATGCGGATGCCCCGTGCCGCGGCGGCAACACGGGGCATCTGCCGGGAGCATGGCGTCCCTGCGGCGTGGCCAGGGTTATTTCAGGGCTTCGCCCACCTTGCCCACCAGTTTTTCGGAGGGGGTGAGGGTTTTGTCGCCGGGCACCCATTTGGCGGGGCAGGCTTCGGCGGGATGATCCAGCAGATAAAGATTCGCCTCCATCTTGCGGACCAATTCATCGGCGTTGCGGCCCACGTTGTAGAAGTTGACCTCGCTGCTCACCAGCACCCCTTCCGGGTTGATGATGAACGTGCCGCGCAGGGCCAGGCCGGTTTCTTCATCGTATACGCCGAAGTAGCGGGAGATCTCCCCGGTGGGGTCGGCGGCCATCTTGAACTGCACGTCCTTGAGCATGGTCTCGGACTGCCGCCAGGCCAGATGGGCGAACTTGGTGTCCGTGGAGACGGACAACACTTCGCAGCCCATGCGGGTCAAGGCTTCATGTTTGTTGGCCAGGTCGGCCAGTTCCGTGGGGCAGACGAAGGTGAAGTCCGCCGGATAAAAGAACAGGACACACCATTTCTTCTGTTCCTTCAACTGATCCAGGCTCACCGTCGCGAAAAAACCTTCTTTGGGATCATACACATCCATGGAGAAGGGAAACACGGGCGCGCCAATGCGGGCGCCTTCATCGCAATAGCAGCCTTCTTCTTCGTAGGGATGGCAGCTCATGTGTGGCTAGCTCCTTGTCTTGGGTAATACTTGGTATGACTGCGGGACAATGCCCACGGCCAGATACCGAAGGCAAGCCCAGCATTGGCATTTTCTAGTCAAAGCCACTGCCTGCGTCAAGACGCTGGGCAGGTTGAAATGAGAATAGGACTCAAAAAGTTTTGGTCAGAAGTGCCACTTCTTGTTGGCGTAGCGGAACAGCTCACGCACGGTGACGGAGTTAATGACCTTGAACGCTCCCGCCTTGGCTGCCTGGGCGGTGTCTCCCTCTGCTTCGAGCAGCTGCTCGGAATATTGGAGGATGCCCACAAAAGGAGTGTGGTCGTAGCCTGAATTTTTGACCAGCAAATGCACGGAGTTTTGATCAACATTCATGTATTGGGCCACGTATTTATTGCCGCGCTTCTCCACCTTCATGTTGGTGATGGTGCCTTTGTCATAGCTGGAGGCCACCTTTTGCACAAACTGGGCGCAGAATTGCCGGAAGGATTCGTGGGCCTGCTTGCCTTCCGGCGTGGCCAGCACAGTGGGGTCCTGGGTGGCGGTACGGGAGGTGGTGGATTTGGGGACGATGCTTTGCGTTGGCGGGGCAGGGGGGGCTGTGACCGGTGGAGGCGGCGTCAACGCTGCCACTTGTTTGCCTGGCGCAGGGGCGGTGGGAGGCGTCGCAGGAGCAGGAGGCGTCTTGATGGGAGCCTGCATGAGGGAGCCGGCATGCATGGTTTCGCCAGGGATGCCGGGTGCCGTGGCCGCCGGGGTGCCCGGCCTGGCGGCCACGGCGTCCTTGAGATCCTTGGCCGGGGCCGGAGCGCTTGCCTGAGGCGCGGTTTCCGGAGTCTTGGCAGGTGCCTTGGCTCCCGCCAAGGCACCTGGCGCCTGCATGAGGGAGCCGGTGTTTGGCGCTGCCGCAGGCTGCGTGGCCGCAGGGGAGGGGGCAGCCGGGGCAGGTGCCGCCTTGGCTACGGGGGCCTGGAGCAGGGAGCCGGCGCTCAGGGGCATGGTCTGAGGGGGAGCGCTCTGCTGGGCCGCAGCCGCCGGGGCTTCCAGTGCCGGTACAGGCAGGGCTGCAGGGGGCACGTAGGCAGCATCGGCGCGGGCCTTCTGGGCTTGCACCTCCTTTTGGAGGGCCTGCTGGCGTTCCTTTTCCATGGCCTGGGCAGCCAGGTGCTTTCGGGTGCGTGCCAGGGCGTCGGCAATCCATCCTTCCACTTGCGCCGGGTTGTAAGCATGCGCCGGCAAGGGGAGCACCCGTTGCGCCAGCGCCGCGGCGGCGTCCATGTCCAGGGGCCAGGCGGGAAGCAACGCTGCGAACTTCGGCGCCAAGGGACCTGGCATGGCAACCTCGCAGCTCAAGGGAATGGGCCGGAGGCTGGGCTGCAAGGCGATGGTCCATTTGGTCACGGTCCCCTCCGGGAGGGCGAGTATCCTCGCCCGGGGAGCCGTTGCGGCCGTGGCCGGGGACAGGGCGAGCAGGGTGCAGGCCACACAGGCACTCAAAAATACAAACGGGCGGGATGGCTTTTGAGACATGGCGTATCCCATGCGTTTACGCGGTAAAAAGACTGAAAGGGACAGGCTGCCACAGGCCCCCCCGCGGCGGCCGGTTGCAGCGTGCCAGCGGAAACGGCAGCGCGGCAGCGGTTCAATCCGATGTTGAATCCACCCCTTGCTGAATCCAACCTAGTATCCCAGGCAATGGAGATGCATCATGAAAATGGAACACCCCTGGAACCAGCCTCAGGCAGTCCTGGTGGACCACGTTTGTGTTGCGGGGGAGTATACAAACAAAAACGGCGGCGCGTCTAGACGCGCCGCCGAGGTAAGGCAGGTAATCAGCGTTGAGCCAGGGATTTATTCAGGCAGCACGCGGATTTCCACGCGACGGTTCAGACGACGGCCTTCGCGGGTCTTGTTGTCATGCTTGGGCTGCAGTTCGCCGTAGCCCACGGCACGGAGCTTGGAAGCGTCCACGCCCTTGCCGGTGAGGTACTTCACCACGGAGGCAGCGCGACGCTCGGACAGGCCCTGGTTGTACTTTTCGGTGCCGATGCTGCAGGTGTGGCCGGCAACTTCGTAGTTGCAGTCGTTTTCCATGATGATGGAAGCGGCTTCATCCAGGATGGGCATCATTTCCTTCTTGATGTTCGACTTGTCGAAATCGAACTGGATGGAGCGGAACATGATGACTTCGCCGTCGCACACGTTCACCAGGTCGTACAGGGCGCACTTGATGAAGTTTTCCATGGCGGTGGCGTCGCCGCGCAGCTGGGCGCCGTCCACAACGCCGCAGGAGCAGTCGTTCAGGGCGGCAATGGCTTCCAGCACGGACTTGCCGTATTCGGTGTCCGCAAAGGAAATCACATGGAAGCACACGTTGGGGTAGGTGTTGTAGATGGCCGTGGCTTCGGCAACAGGGTCAATGCCTTTGTTGTGTTCGCCGTCGGACAGCAGGAAGATGGCGGTCTTGCCGGACAGGGTGTCAAGCACGGGCCGCAGTTCCATCAGGCCAGGGCCCATGGGGGTCAGGCGCTGGAAGATGGGGTAGTCGGTCTTGATCTTGTTGATGCCGGCGCTCATGGCGGTCTTGTCGTAGCCGCCCATGGCCACATACTGCTTGAAAGGCGCAAAAGTCACCAGGCCAGCATTGTAGCCCAGTTCAGGAATGGCGTCGTTCATGGCAGTCATGACCTGCTTGGACATGACGATCTTGGTGTCGCCCTTGACCTTCTTCATGTGCATGGCCATGGAGCCGGAATGGTCCTGGAAGAAAATGAAGTTGTCCACTTTGGGGACTTTCTTCCACTTTGCCTCTGCCGGCATGGCGATGGCGAGCACGCAGGCGACCATCAGCAACATGCTAAGGATAGAACCCTTTTTACGCATCATAACCCGTAACCTCCACGAAACTGTTGGCGGATGGTTTCCCCACGCCTCCCGGCAACCACATGTTGCGGCAGGCTCCTCCACTCGTCACTGCATGAGAATCATCTTACACGAGTTTCTAAAATTTTGTAAACCATCCGCGGAAAAAAAATGAACGACTCGGCCAACTCGCCAGAACCGTTACGCGTATGGAAGACGACGGATGCAGGGAGAAGGCGCCTGCATTAATGTTTGGTCATCTCTCACCGCCCACGACTACAACCTGTAGCAAATCCCCAGGATATTTCAAGCGCTCTTCATGCCTCGCCAAATCTTTCCAGCGGGGCGTGGAGCAGGGCTGCTTCCAGACTCTCATCCAGGGTGGGATGCGCAAAAATCAATGATTCAAAATCGTTGCGGCGAGCATGGCGATCCACCAGTGCCTGGGCCAAGGTCACCAGGTGGGAAACATTCCAGCCCATGGCTGTCACCCCGGCCAGGTGTTCACCATCCCACACGCATTGGATCAACCCAGCGGAGGCTCCATGGGCCTGAGCCAGGGGGTTGGCCGCCAGGGGCGCCCGGGAGACGAAGACTTCCCGCCCGGAGGATGCGAGTTGCCGGCTGGTTTTGCCTACGCGCATCACCTCGTGGGTGCCGTAAATGCAGCCCGGCATGCTCGGGAATGGGTACGGCTTGTCCTGGCTGGTGACCATGGCTCGGACCGCATGGCGGGCCTGATGCATGGCGGCATGGGCCCACAGGGCGCGGCCGTTGACGTCCCCCACGGCATGCACCGTGGGGGCGGCGCGCAAGTGGTCGTCAATCTGGATGAATCCGCGGGCGTCGGTGGACATGCCCGCGGCCTCAAGCCCCAGGCCGTCGGTGTTGGGGCGCCGGCCCAGGGCGGTGAGGGCCAACTGAGCCTCCAGCACCGAGCCGTCCTCCAGCTGGCAGCGGGCAGCATCTCCAACGGTTTGCAAGGAAATGGCTTTTTTCCCAAGATGGATTTTCCATCCTTCGCGGGCCAGGGCGGTTTTGAGCTGGGCGCTGATTTCCGGATCCTCAAGGGGGGCCAGCCGGTCCGCTGCTTCCACAAGAATGATGGTCGTGCCCAGGCGGGAGAGCCACTCGCCCAGCTCCAGGCCAATGGCCCCGCCCCCCAGGATAAGGATGGATTGCGGTATGTGCTGCAGGGAGAGCAGGGCATCGGAGTCCAGCACCCGCACGCCGTCGGCAGCCAGGCCGGGGAAGACGGCCGGCCGCGTGCCAGTGGCCAGGATGGCGTGGCGGAAGGCGAGGGGTGTCTCGTCTTCGGCCGTGCGCACCACGGCGGCGGTAGGCCCGGTGAAGGTCGCCTCACCCTTGAAAAGGGTCACCCCCAGGGCGGTCAGTTCTTTTTCCACAGCCTGGCGGGAGCCAGCCACCAGGCGGTCCTTGCGCTGCATGAGGGCCTTGAGATCAAAGGAGATCTCGCCGCTGCAGAGCTTTCGCTTCTGCTGGGCCTTCAGCTCTGCCGCGGCGCTGGTGGCGCCCAGCAGCACCTTGGTGGGGATGCAGCCCACGTTCAGGCAGGTGCCGCCCAACAGGTGCCGCTCGGCCAAAGCCACGGAGAGGCCGCCGGCCACGGCTTCTTTGGCGGCCACGTGCCCGGCAGGGCCGCCGCCGATGATGAGGAGATCGAAGGAAGGCATGATGCTGCTCCTGCGTGGCGCTCCGTCGGGTCAGGGCCTCAACAGGGCGAGGCTTGAGCCTGCAGGGGCGCAGGTTCAAGCCTCGCGGGGACGGAGCATGAGGGGTTGAGGTGCGGTCGG